>NZ_JBWKEC010000002.1:0-137046 GCF_056435645.1 Amycolatopsis sp. NPDC043889 | reverse complement strand
CGCTTGCTGGGGGGAGGGGGGGGGGGGGGGGTGGGAGGGGGGTGGGGGGGGGTGTTTGGGGGGAAAACCAGAAACGCCACTCACGACCACCCCGCGCCGACCACGCCACGTTTGCCTTACCCCTCAAAACTTCCATGGCGGCGGGAACCCCGCACGTTACCCTTACCCGCCGTTCTCGGTGGTGCCGCTGGGTGCGATTCTCGCTGTGTACCCAGTAGGTGTCCTGCTGCTGACCACCGGCGGTATCGGCCTGTTGTTCCACCTCATGCTGCTGGTGCTCGACCGGCTGCGACAGGGCATGCCCTATCGGTACCTGATCGCCGCTATCGTCACCTTGTGCGCCGTTCGGCTCGAACCCGTCATTCGAACGTTGTTCTGGGGCCAGATCAACATCCTCCTGTTGTGACTGGTCGCTAACGACTGCCTGCACCGACATCCAAGACCGCCCAGGGGTGTCCTGGTCGGGGTCGCCGCCGCGCTCAAGGCGACCCCACTGGTGCTCCTCCCGATTTAAGCTCCTCGCCGGCGGAGCTGTGCCACCGAGGCGATCAAGCCGGGACTGTGGGCCCGTCTCACCGGGACTTCGGTCTCTCCTCCTGAACTCATCACTGGTCGAAGCTGGGAAGTGACCAGACGGGAGAGCGAAATGAAGATCCTCGTAGCGGCGGCCAGCCGCCACGGCGGGACCTGGGAGATCGCGAGGGAAATCGGCCGAGCCCTCGCGTCGGAGCTGCGGGGTCAGGCGACGGTGCGGGTGTCGAGGGCCGAGGACGTCACGTCGGTGGATGAGTTCGACGTCGTTCTGGTGGGCAGCGGTGTGTATCTGGGGCAATGGCTCGAGCAGGCGAGAAACGTCGTCGGCGAGCACGCCGAAGTCCTCAGGACCAAGAACGTGTGGTTGTTCTCCAGCGGCCCGGTGGGAGCGCCGTTGAAGCCCGCGGCGGAACCGGATCCGGTGGACGTGGCTCGGCTGATGGTGGAGTCCGGGGCACGCGGGCACGTGGTGTTCCCGGGCCGGATCGACCGGAACCTGCTGCGGTTCGCCGAACGAGCGGTCGTGACGGCACTCCGGGTCAAGGACGGTGACTACCGGGATTGGCCGGCGGTGCGGGCTTGGGCGGGCGAAATCGCCGCCGCGGTGAAGCCTGCTCGGACGAAAGAGGTGAGTGGATATGCCGAGCGTGGCTGAAGGCGCGGTCGTAGTGGGGATCGACGGTTCGGGATCCGCCCAGCGGGCCGCGGTGTGGGCGGCGGCAGAGGCCGTCAAGAGGGGGAAGCGGCTCCGGCTGGTCCACGTGTACACGGTTCCTCCGGTGAGGATGCCCGGCGTGCTGCCGTCGGTCGAGGCGGTCCGGTCGGCGTTCGAGGCTCAAGGGGCGAGGTGGCTCGCCGAAGCCTGTGACGCGGTGGCCGAGCGCTACCCGGATCTGATCGTCGAGTCCGCCGCGCGGGAATGGGCGCCGGTGGCCGCACTGGTCCAGGAATCGCGGACGGCGATCCTGATCGTGCTGGGTTCCCGCGGCCTCGGTGGCTTCACCGGTCTGCTGGTCGGTTCGACGGCGGTGGCGTTGGCGCGGCACGGGCATTGCCCGATCGTCGTCGCGAGGGGGAAGCACCCGGAAGACGTTCCACCGGAGACCGGCCCGGTCGTCGCGGGCACGGACGGTTCCGAGTCAAGCGAAGCGGCCTTGGCCTTCGCTTTCGACGAAGCTTCGCTCCGCGGCACGGATCTGATCGTGGTCAGGGTGTGGAACGAGTTCACCGACCACGAATCGGCCAGGGTGCACGCCTTGACGGTGGACCCGGACGCGATCGAGTCGGCGGAGCGACAAGCGTTGGACGAACAACTCGCGCCTTGGCGGGCCAAGTTCCCGGACCTGCGCGTGGAGACGGTGGTCGCCCGCGGCCGTCCGGTCCGCGCGCTGCTCGGATTCGGCGAACACGCCCAGTTGCTCGTCGTCGGGTCGCGAGGCCGCGGCGGCTTCCGGGGGATGTTGCTCGGCTCCACGAGCCAGGCACTCGTCGCGCACTCGGAATGCCCTGTGGCGGTCGTTCGTCCGGCTTTGACCGGACAGGAAACCGAGTGAGGAGCTCAGCATGCGAGCACGGGACTTGATGTCCGCTCCGGTCGTCACGGTGACGCCCGGGACCACCGCGAAACACGCTGCCGAGCTGTTGGCGGAAAAGGGATTCACCGCGTTGCCGGTGATCGACGAGGACGACCGGCTGATCGGCATCGTGACCGAGGCCGATCTGATCAGGAACCGGTTCCCGCACGACGTCCGCTCGGGCCCGGACCACGAGGCACGGCCGAGGCCGGGGCTGACCGTCGCTCAGGTGATGACGACACCGGCCACAGGGATGGGCACCGGCGCGGACGCCGCCGACGTCGGCAAGGCCCTGCTCGACGGACGGATCCGCGCGATGCCCATCGTGGACGGTTCGAAGGTGGTCGGAATCCTCACGCGAGGCGACTTCGTGCGTGCCTTCGCCCGTTCCGACGAGGCGATCGCGGCGGACGTCCGCCATCACCTGGCGATCTACGGCGGACCTGGCCGGTGGACGGTCGAAGTACGAGACGGCGTCGTGCGGGTGGGTGATGCCTACGACAGCGGCACCGACCGCCACGTGGCCAAATTGCTGGCCGAGGCGGTTCCCGGTGTGGTGGAAGCGAAAGTGGCCTATCAGGAGGACGAACGATGAACGCGGCGGACCGGAAGATCGTCGTCGGAGTGGACGGGACAGAGCCGGGAAGGGCGGCCGTACGGTGGGCCGCGGCCGTCGCCGAAGAACGACTGCTGAAGTTGCTCATCGTGCACGCTCTGCGCGTCGACAAGCTGGCCTACGGCGCCGGATT
This sequence comes from Amycolatopsis sp. NPDC043889, assembly GCF_056435645.1. Lineage (NCBI taxonomy): Bacteria > Bacillati > Actinomycetota > Actinomycetes > Pseudonocardiales > Pseudonocardiaceae > Amycolatopsis > Amycolatopsis sp. NPDC043889. The sequence goes on along the minus strand of NZ_JBWKEC010000002.1, from coordinate 134,189 downwards.
GGCGGGCCCCGCGCCCTGGTATGACGTGCTCGCCGAGGAAGGTCAGCGCGTTCTGGAGGAGGCTGCCGGACAAGCGCGTTCGGTGGCACCCGGAGTGGACGTGGACACGCGGATGCCGGCGGACTCTCCGGTGCCCACCTTGATCGACGCGTCGGAGTCGGCGGCGATGGTGGTCGTCGGCGGCACCGGGAAGGGCTTCTTCGGCGAGATGACGATCGGTTCGACGGCGTCGTCGGTCGTCGCCCACGCCCACTGTCCCGTGGTGGTCATGCGGGGCAGGAAGAACACCACCGCGTATCCGGCCGAGGGGCCGATCGTGGTCGGTATCGACGGCAGCCCGCTGAGCGAGCGCGCACTGGAGATCGCCTTCGAAGAGGCCGCGTGGCGGAAGGCCGACCTGGTCGTGGTCCACGCATGGCGGGACGTCACCTACGACGACGCCTACGGGATGGCACGGCTTGTCGTGCAGTGGGAGTCGATCGAGGACGAGGAACGCCGGCTGCTGGCGCAGCGGCTCGCGGGCTGGCAGGAGAAGTATCCGGACGTCAAGGTCGAGCGGGTGCTCGTCCAGGACCGGCCGCGGCACGCCCTGTTGGAGTGGAGTGCCAAGGCACAGCTGGTGATCGTGGGCAGCCGGGGCCGGGGTGGATTCACCGGTCAGTTGCTGGGCTCGACCAGCCAAGCGCTCGCGCACCACGCGGAGTGCCCGGTGATGGTGGTCCGGCCGGAGAAGTCGCGATGACCGTTCTCGGTGCCCCCGCCGCGCCCGCGGTGCTGACTCCTGCCGAGTTGTCCCAAGTGGACGCCCAGTGGCGGGCGGCGAACTATCTCGCCGCCTGCCAGATCTACCTGATGGACAATCCGCTGCTGGAATCGCCGCTGAAGCCCGAGCACGTGAAACCGCGTCTGCTCGGGCACTGGGGTACGTCTCCCGGACTGAATTTCGTCTACGCCCACCTGAACCGGGCCATCGTGCGGCGGAAGCTGAACGTCATGTTCGTGACCGGCCCCGGTCACGGTGGCCCGGCTCTGTACGCGAACACCTGGCTCGAAGGCAGCTACTCGGAGGCGTGGCCGGAGGTCCCCTACGACAAGAGCGGTCTGCGTACGCTGTTCCGGCAGTTCTCCTTCCCCGGTGGTGTGCCCAGTCATGTCGCGCCGCAGGTGCCGGGGTCGATTCACGAGGGCGGTGAGCTCGGCTACTCCCTCGCACACGCCTACGGCGCCGCGTTCGACAATCCGCACCTCGTCGTCGGCTGCGTCGTCGGCGACGGCGAGGCGGAAACCGGGCCACTGGCCACCAGCTGGCATTCGGGCAAGTTCCTCAATCCCGCCCGCGACGGTGCGGTGCTGCCGATCCTGCACCTGAACGGGTACAAGATCGCCAATCCCACCGTGCTCTCGCGGATCAGTGCCACTGAGCTCGATGAGCTGCTGCGCGGGTACGGGTATGCCCCGCACTACGTCGAGGGCGATGATCCGGCTGTCATGCACCAGACGATGGCCGCGGCGCTGGACGGCGCGCTCGACGAGATCGACGGAATCCAGGTGCGCGCCCGCTCCGCCGGCGTGTCGACGGGGCCGGCGCGCTGGCCGATGATCGTGCTGCGCAGCCCCAAGGGCTGGACAGGACCAGCCCTTGTGGATGGTAAACAGGTCGAAGGCACCTGGCGCTCGCATCAGGTCCCCGTCCCGAACGCGCGCGGGAACCCCGAGCATTTGCGGCAGCTGGAGGAATGGCTGCGTTCCTATCGGCCGGAGCTGCTCTTCGACGAGGACGGCAGGCCGACGTCCGAGGTCACCGGGCTGATCCCACACGGCGATCTCCGGATGGGTTCGTCACCGCACTCCAACGGCGGTCTCGTGCTGCGGCCCTTGGAGCTTCCGGCGGTGCCACCGCACACGATCCCGCTCGTCCGGCCGGGAGGCGCTGTCGCCGAACCGACGCGCGTGCTCGGGCGCTGGCTGCGGGACGTGTTCGCGCTGAACCGGAAGGCGGCGAACTTCCGGCTGTTCGGCCCGGACGAGACCGCTTCCAACCGGCTCGACGCGGTGTTCGACGTGACGGCCAAGACCTGGCTGTGTGAGATCGAACCCGTCGACGAGCATCTCGCCGCCGACGGCCGGGTCATGGAGGTGCTCTCGGAGCACCTCTGTCAGGGCTGGCTCGAAGGCTACCTGCTCTCGGGCAGGCACGGGCTTTTCTCCTGCTACGAGGCGTTCGTGCACATCGTCGACTCGATGCTCAACCAGCACGTCAAGTGGCTCAAGGTGCATCGGGAGATCCCGTGGCGGCGGCCTGTCGCTTCGCTGACGTATCTGTTGACCTCGCACGTCTGGCGGCAGGACCACAACGGGTTCTCCCACCAGGATCCGGGTTTCGTCGACCACGTCGCCAACAAGAGCCCTGAAGTCGTCCGCGTCTACCTGCCGCCGGACGCGAACACCCTGCTGTGGGTCGCGGACCACTGCCTGCGCAGCAGGGACTACGTCAACGTGATCGTCGCGGGGAAGAACGACAGCCCCGTCTGGCTCGACGGCGAAGAGGCCGCAGTGCACTGCGCGCGCGGCGCTGGGATCTGGGAGTGGGCGAGCACCCATCCGGATTCCGAACCCGACGTGGTGCTCGCCTGCGCCGGTGACGCGCCGACGGTCGAGGTGCTCGCGGCGGCCAAGCTGCTGCGGGAGTACCTGCCCGAACTCGCGGTCCGGGTGGTGAACGTGGTCGACCTCATGCGCCTCCAGCCCGCCGCGGAGCACCCGCACGGCATGGCCGACCGCGAGTTCGACGCGCTGTTCACCACCGACCGCCCGGTGATCTTCGCCTATCACGGCTACCCCTGGTTGATCCACCGGCTGGCCTACCGGCGCGCAAACCACGACGACATGCACGTGCGCGGGTACATCGAGCATGGAACCACGACCACCCCGTTCGACATGCTGGTGCGCAACAACATGGACCGCTTCCAGCTCGTGACCGACGTGATCGACCGGGTGCCCGGACTGGTCGCCCGTGCCGGTGCCGTCCGGCAGCGGATGACGGACGCGCGTGAACGGCACCACAGGTGGATCGTCGAACACGGTGAAGATCTTCCCGAAGTCCGTGACTGGACCTGGGAGTCCTGACTGCCGCCGCGCATCTCCCTGGATACCCAACAAGGAAAGGAAGTACGGATATGACAACTCTCGTACCCAATCCCCGGCTGACCCTGCCCAGTATCGCGGCCTGGCTGGAGAATCCGTGGCCGTTCGCCGAACACAACCCGGTGCGTATCGAAGAGTCCGTCGAGGACGGCAAGTACCTCGTCCGAGCCGAGCTTCCCGGATTCGACCCGGAGAAGAACATCTCGGTCACCGCGCACGAGGGGCAGTTGACGATCAGCGCCGAGCGCGAGGCGAGGACCGCGGAGCGCGGCCGCAGTGAGTTCTACTACGGCAAGTTCAGCCGGACCGTCTCCCTGCCCTCCGGTGCGACGACGGCGAAGATCACCGCGGCTTACAAGGACGGAATCCTCGAAGTCTCCATGCCGGTCGAGGACAAGCCGCACGAGAAACAGGTCAAGATCAAGGTCGGCAAGGGCTGACCATCCCGGCCGGGCGGGCGCGCGACCCCAGGGCGCGCCCGCCCGGCGACCTGGTACCCGAAGGAGTCTTCATGCGTGTCCTGACCTTGAATCCCGGCTCTTCGAGCCTGAAATCGTCCTCGGTCGTCGACGGCACGCCGGTCGGGTGGGCCGCCATGAGCCTGGACGACGACGCCCATGACGCCGCGCGACATGCTCTCGACCGGTGGTCCACAGTGGACGTCGTGGCCATCAGGTTCGTGCACGGGGGTTCCAGGACCGGTCCGGTCCGGCTCACCCCGGACGTCGTGGACGCGCTCGAAAAGCTCATCCCGTTCGCACCTCTTCACCAGCCACAGGCCGTCCGCCTCGCACGGGAGGTGTTCCGATCGCGTCCCGGCCTGCCGGCGATCGCGTCGTTCGACACGGCCTTCCACTCCCACCTCCCCGAAGAAGCGTCGAGGTACGCGCTACCACGGGAATGGACCACTCAAGGGCGCTTGCGGCGCTACGGTTTCCACGGCCTTTCGTGCCGTCACGCGGCGCGCCGTGTGACGGAACTCCTCGGTGCCGAGGAGCCGCGGCTCCTGTGCTGCCACCTCGGTGCCGGCGTCTCGGTGACCGCGATCCGCGGTGACCGGAGCATGGACACGAGTATGGGCTTCACTCCGTTGGAAGGGCCTGCCATGGCGACGAGGTCCGGCTCGGTGGATCCGGGGCTGGTGCTGCACGTCATGCGAACGGCGCCGATGTCGATCGAAGCGATGAAGGACGCGCTGTATCACCGTTCCGGTCTCGCCGGGATGAGCGGGACGAACGGGGACCTTCGCGCCGTCCTGGCCCGCGAAGCGGTCGGGGATCCCGACGCGGTGTCGGCTGTCGCCGTTTACCTGCACCGGATCCGCCGGGAGATCGGCGCGATGGCGGCGAGCCTCGACCGGATCGACGCCGTTGTGTTCACCGGCGGGGTCACCGAGCATCAGCCGGAGCTGATCGCGCGACTGGCCGGGAGGCTGGGCGTCTTCGGAATCTCTGTCGATCCGGCGCGGTGCCTCGGGGACGGTGACCGGGTGATCAGCCCGGATGACGCGCCGGTGACCGTCTTCGCCATGGGAACAGGCGAGGACGTCGAACTGGCACGGGATGCCGAGGCGGTTCTCTCGGTGGAACACGTATAGGGGTGTGCCGAGTCCGTGAAGGCCTCCTTGAGGACCCACAGTCCCTCAAGGAGAGGCCTTCACGGACCACCCAAAGATCAGGAAGCTGCCGGGCTGAACCGATGAACCGCCTGCGTCGACACCAGCACGACGGGGCACGTCGCGTGCTTGACGCAGGCCGTGGACACACTTCCGAAGACGAGCCTGCCGACCGCGCTCTTCGTGCCCGTGCCCAGCACGAGCAGGTCTGCATCGCGCGCCGCCGCGAGTAGTTCCGACGTCGGATTGCCTTGCCTCAGCGAGGTTTTCATTTCGACGTCCGCATGAAGCTCGCGCTGGATCCGTGCGACCGCGTCGTCGAGCGAGTAGTTCTTCCTTACCGGAACCCTGCCGTGTGGCTGGAGTGCGAAGGACGTGCCGGGAAGGAGCTCTTCCCGTGGCAGGACCATCAGGACCTCCACCTTGTCACCGACGGTGGCAGCTTCTGCGATGGCCCACCGGATCGCTTCCTCGCTCTCGGCCGAGCCGTCGGCGCCCACGAGCAGGTGGCGGGTGTTGTCCGGATTGGTGTTCATGGCTCATTCCTTTGCGCGGATTGCCCGGCACGGAGGAGGTCCTGCCAGGTGATGACGCCGATCACGCGGCCGTGTTCGAGGACCGGGACGGATCGGAGCCGGTGCTCCAGCATCTTCGCGGTCAGGTCGGTCAGGTCGCTGTCGGGATGGGCACCGGCCGCCGGGCGCCGCATCAGCGTGCTCACCTTGGTGTGCCCGCTGAGCATGACGCCGCTGTCCGGGTCGCCGTCGGGAAGGTAACGCGCCCGGAGCAGGTCCTCTTCGACCAGCACACCGAGCAGTTCGCCGGTGCCGCCGACGACCGGAAGCGAGGTGATTCCCTTGCCGGTCAGCACTGCGATCGCTTCGCCGATCGTGGCGGCGGGCGTCACCGCGACGACCGGGGTGGTCATGACATCACGTACTCGCATGAAGTCAGTCTCGATCCGCCGGGTGTGCCGGGAATACGGCTGGAGGTCCCGGCCTGGCGGGACCGTCGCCTCTCTTGCCGGGCGGTGTTGCCGAGTGATGGTGGCGGCACACTCCCGGCGATCAGCAGCGGAGGAGGTCCAGGTCAGGGACACGTCGTCTCGCTGGTCGCGAGCCTGGAACATGGTCCATCCGGGGCGAAACCCGCTCGCTCGCCGCGAAGATCGCATGGAAGCGTTCATGGTGCTTCTCGCGATCGCCCTCGTGGTCCTCGCCCTGCCGGTCGCCGCGGCGGTGGCTTCCGGTGTCTTCGCGGCCCGCGCCGAACAGGCTGAGACCGAGCAGGCGACCAGATATCGCGTGGAAGCGACCTTGCTCGAAGACGGCGCGCCCCTCGGCATCACGGGCCGGTCGGGTGTCGTCGACGACAGCTCGCTCGTTGAGGCGACGTGGGTCACTCGTGACGGAGACAGCCGAGTCGGCGAGGTCCAGGCGACGCGGGGCAGCCGAGCCGGCGCGAAGGTCCCGGTCTGGCTCGACGAGCCGGGGTACCCGGTCGCCGCACCTCTCACCGTTCTCGACGCCCGCCTCCTCGGTGCCGGGACAGAGGAATGGCGCGAGTTCGCGTCGCACTAGCGGTGCCGAAGGTCCCGGCACACCGGGCCCACGGCCACTGCCGTCCTCGTCCGCCACGCGAGACGCTGAGATCGAAAGGCAGGTGCAGCAGGATGGTCCTCACTCGTTCGCCGGTCGTCGCGGACGCGCTGCGCGCCGCGGTGCGCGCGCCGTCACCGCACAACTCCCAGCCGTGGATCTTCGAGCTGGCGCCGGACACGATCGACGTCGTGCTCGACGAAAGCCGGATTCTCGGCGTCTGTGATCCGGAAGCGCGTGAGGCACGGCTGGCCTGTGGCGCGGCGTTGCTGAACCTGCGGCTCGCCATCGCCGCCGCAGGCCGAGTCAGTGAAGTCGAGCTGGCGCCTGAACGGGAGAGGTCCTCCTTGCTGGCACGAGTGACACTCGGCCCCCGTCACCGTCCCACGGTGATCGAGCGACGTCTTGCCGCGGCGATTCCCCGGCGGTACAGCAACCGCCGCCCCTTCACGGACGAGCCGGTGCCACTCCACGTGCGGACCGCCGCGTGCGAGGCGGCTCGTGAGGAGGGGGCACGGCTGGTCCTGCTCGACGAAGCCGGTCTGCTGGAGGCGACCGCGGGACTCATCCGCCGAGCCGACCACGTTCAAGTCCTGGACGCGTCCTTCCAACGAGAACTCCGGGAATGGACCAGGCAAACCGCCGAGGACGACGGTGTTCCCACCTACGCGGGCGGGCCTCGTTCAGCGGGCGGGCTGCTCCCGGGACGGTACGTCAACGAGGGCGGTGTTCCTCGCGTCTTCGAGCAGGACCCGCTGGTAGCGGTGCTGACCATGCCGAACGACGCTCCGATCTCTCAGGTCCGCGCGGGGTGCGCGATGCAGCGGGTCCTGCTCACCGCCACGGACGCCGGACTGAGCGCTTCGTTCTATTCGCAGCCGATCGAGATCAGCGCCGTACGCGCGGCACTGCGTGACCTGCTCGGTGGCACCTTCCATCCCCAGACCGTCTTCAGGCTCGGTTACGGCTATCCGGGCGTGAAGACGCCACGTCGCCCGATCGAAGAGGTCGCCCGCGACAGGAACGCGGGGGAGCGGCCATGACGACGTTCACCGGGATCCCCGCGCATGTCTGGTCGACGGAGGAGAAGCGGATCCTCGTGGCGGCCGCACGACAGGTCCCGAGGCGATGGATCGACGATGTCTGGACGCTGTCGGTTCATGAGGACTCGCTCGACTTGTACGAACGTCTCGCGAACAACCACTGGGTGCGGGACCGGGGTGGGCGTGCGCGACTGATCGTCTGCGGGGCGGTAGTGGCGAATCTCGATTGTGCGATCAGGATGCTGGGCTGGGCGCCGCACATCGACCTGGCTTGTGACGTCGTCGCCTCGGATCGGGTCGCCAGGCTCGCCTCGCGGCGTCGCCTCCGCCCCGCGGCGGCTGATTTCGCCCGGTTCGCCGCCCTGTCCGGGCGCCGGACCAAGCCGACTCCGTCCTCGGTGGCGACGTGGGGGCGAGAGGTCGCCGAAGCGAACGAGAGCGAGGGTATCCGGGTGCGGGTGCTCGAGCCGTCTCACGTCCGTGAGCTGCCCAAGATAGGCGGGCAGATCACCAGGAAGGCGACTCCGGAAGCCTCCTGGATCGCGTTCCTGGTCGCCACCGTGACGGAAACCCGGCAACAGCTCGTCAGGGCTGGTGCGGTCGCACAGCGATTGTTGCTCGCGTCCACCGAGTACGGCTTGGAGGCCACCGCGTTCACCGAGCCTTTCGACGCCCCCGCCATCCGCGGGGCGCTTGCCGGCATCGACGGTGTTCCCGGATTCCCTCAGGCGGTCGTCGTGGTCGAAGAACCTCGGAAAACACCGGCACAGAAGGGAAGAACACCATGACGGACAGTGCGACGGAGAACCGGATCGTCGTCGGCATGGACGGTTCGGCGGGTTCTGCCGCGGCGGTGCGCTGGGCGGCCGACGAAGCGGTCAGGCAGGGCGCCGCCTTGCAGGTGGTCAACGTGTGGGTCCACGACGAGATGTTGGACGACGCGTCGGCCAATCGGACCGTGGCGGAGGCGAGAGACGTCCATTTGAAGGCGCTGGAGGCCGCGACCGCCAAAGTCCTCGACGCCCACGAAGGGCTCCACATCACCTACGACGTTCCCCAGGGTGACCCTGGCGAAGCGCTGGTCGAGCGTTCGAAGGGGGCCGCGCTCCTAGTGCTGGGCAGCCACGGCACGGGCAAGATTCGTGAACTGCTGGTCGGCTCGGTGTGCAAGACGGCACTGCGGCACGCGACGTGTCCGGTGGTGGTGATCCCGCCGCCCGCCTCGGCTCCGGAAGGCAGGCTCGGCCGGCTGCTGACCTCTGTTTCGTACGAGCCCGGTCCGATCCTCTGAGCGAACCAGGACACAGGAGACAGCCATGAAAGCGCGGCCCGAAATCGTCACCGTGATCACGCGGCGAAATCCGCTCATCCGCTGGTCCGACCGGCTCGAAGCCGCGCTGATGATCGGCGCGGTCCTGCTGGCACTGCTGGCGATCCCGTTCGCCGCGGCCGCCGGATCCGGGGCCTACGCCGAAGGGCGGGAGCGCGCGGTGGAACAGGCGGCGAACCGTCAGGAGACGACCGCGGTGCTACTCGCCGACGCCCCACCCGTCCACGTGCGCCTTGACGGCGTGCCGCTTGACGAGAAGGTCGAGGTCGCCACCCGTTGGACAGGGCCAGGTGGCCTGATTCGTGAAGGCGTGGTGACCGTCGATGCCGGGATGGTGACCGGGAACGAGGTGCGGATCTGGCTCGACGCGCTCGGGCATCCCGTCGAGGCGCCGGTCACCGACACCGATGCCCTGAGTCAGGGCATCGGTGTCGGCACGGGGCTGTGGCTGGGCTGGCTCACTCTGGTCGCGACGGTCTTCCTGGCGTGCCGGGCGGCGCTCGGGCGCAGCCGCGCCGCCGAGTGGGCGCGCGAATGGCAACGGATTGCCCAGAACCGACCCGCGGCCTGAAGGAGAAAGATGAGAATCCTGCTGACGGAAGCCACCTTCGACGAGTCTCGTGAGATCGCGGTCGCGTTGCGGGACCTGGGTTGCCGGGTCAGCCCCTGCCATGTCCGATCCGGAGTGTGCCGAGAGCTCGCACCCGGCGGGACCTGTCCGCTGGACGAAGAGGACCGGCCGGAACTCGCCGTCGACGTCCGCGGTACCGAGCCCGGTTTGACCGCACGCGAATTCGGTGTGGTGTGCGCGCTCCGGAAGAGGGTTCCGGTCGTGATGACCACGGCAGGGGACACGGGTGGCCCCGTCGTCCCACCGGGTTTCGAACACCGTGTCACGGCTTGTCCGCCGGAAGACCTCTTCGAAGCGTGCAGGGGCTTCCTGCGCACACGTGCTTGACCGAGAACGATCACAAGGAGGCTCCGATGCGTGCTTCGGAGATCATGACCAGCCCGGCGGTGGCGACCACACCCGCGACCCCCCTTCGCGAGGCGGTGGCAGTGCTGGCCGAGAAGGGATTCGCCGGCCTTCCGGTCGTCGATCACGAAGGCCGGGTACTGGGGACGTTCACCGAATTCGACGCGCTGCGGGGAATCCGTGCGGGCGGTGACGGGATCACGGTCGGCGCGTTGATGTCCACGCCGGTGGAGGTTGTCTCGCCATCCACCGACGTCACGGAGATCGGCAGGCGGATGCTGGCCGACCGGCTGCGTTGCCTGCCGGTCGTCGAGGAGGGTGTCCTGATCGGTGTGGTGAGCAGGCGTGATCTGCTCCGCCCACTCGTCCGGCCCGACGACGTGATCGCCGCACAGGTACACGGCCTGATCAGTGACTACGCCGGACATCGTCCGAAGTGGACTGTCGAGGTCGACGGCGGCTACGTGAACATCGCCGGCGAGTTCCGGGACGAAGCCGAACGGCGGGTGCTCGACGCGCTCGCCCGGACGGTGCCGGGAGTGGTCGCCGTCGTACTGGTCACCGGGAATCCGGCGGCGACATGACGGCCGGGACGAGCGCCTTGCTGGCGGACGGCGACATGGTCACCGTCCGCCGGTTGCGTGCGGAGGACTTCGACGCTGTCTTGAACCTGCATCAGCGGTTGGACGAGCGTGACCGCTATCTGCGTTTCTTCACCGCCCATCCGGGGAGGCTGGATCTGCTGAGCCGGTTGGCGATCGAAGGCACGGGTATCGGAGCATTCCGAGGGGACGACCTCATCGGGATCGCTCACTACCGCCCATCGTCTGGGGACGACGCGGCCGAAGTCGCCCTGGTCGTCGACCGTGCGGTCCAGGCACACGGGGTCGGCACTCTGTTGCTCGAACATCTCGTGTCCTTGGCCTTGGCGCAGGGTATCCACCGTTTCATCGCGCTGGTGCTCGCGGAGAACAGCCGGATGATCAAGGTGTTCTCCGACCTCGGCCTCCCGTACGTCATCGGAAGGGGAGGGCCGGAGCTCGACGTCGAGATCGAACTCGGCGAGCCGCACAGATACCTCGAGCGAATCGAGGAACGGGAACGGCTCGCCGACGTGGCGAGTCTCCGCACGGTGCTCGCCCCGGCCTCGGTGGCCGTCGTGGGGACGGGCAGGCGGGACGACTCGGTGGGCAGGGCGATCCTGCGGAACCTTCTCGACGCCGGCTATACCGGCGTCGCGCACGCGGTGAACCCGAACGCCACGGAGATCCTCGGCGTCCCCTGCGCGCCTTCGGTGTCCTCTTTGGACGACTCAGTCGAGCTGGCGGTGATCTGCGTACCCGCGGAATCCGTTCCCGGCGTCGTCGAAGACTGCGGACGGGCAGGAGTGCGCTCGATAGTGCTCGTCACGGCGGGGCTGACCGCGACACCCCTGGAGCATCGTGTCCGTGAACTCGTCGCCAGGTACGGGATCCGGCTGGTCGGCCCCAACTGCTTCGGCGTGGTCAACAGCGCTCCGGCGACCCGTCTCGACACGACCTTCGCCCGCCACGCCGCCCGGCGAGGCCGGATCGGGGTGGTGACGCAGTCCGGCGGTTTCGGGATCGCGCTGATGGACGCGCTCGCCGGATTGGGGCTCGGTTTGTCCACATTGGTGTCCACCGGTGACAAGTACGACGTGAGTGGCAACGATCTCCTGCGGTGGTGGCGCCGAGACGGGGAGACCGACATCGCCGTGCTGTACCTGGAGTCCTTCGGCAACCCGCGAAAGTTCAGCAGGCTGGCCCGCGCTCTCGCGAGGGAGAAGCCCGTTGTGGCCATTCGCGGGGCCTCCGCCCCGGCGGCACAGCGGGCCGCGGCCGCGCACACGGCCGCACGAGCGGTCCCGGCCGCGACCAAACTGGCGTTGTTCGGCCAGGCGGGTGTCCTCGTCGTCGACACGGTGACCGAGGTCCTCGGCCTGCTCGCCGCGCTCTCGTGGCAGCCGCTGCCATCGGGCTCACGGGTGGTGGTCGTGAGCAACGCCGGGGGCGCCGCGGTTCTGGGGGCGGAGGCCTGCGTCCGCAACGGTCTGGTCCTGCCCGAGCTGAGCCGGAAGACCCAGGACACACTCCGGCGGCTGTTGCCCGAGCACGCGAGCGTGGGCAACCCGCTGGACACGAGTGCCGCCGTCACGGCCGACACCTTCGCGTCGTGCGTCACCGAGGTCCTGGCCGACGAAGGTGTGGACGCGGTGATCGCCGCCGGCGTGCCCACCGGTGTCGGCGATCCGCTGGCCGGGCTGGTCGCGGCGCCGGAGAGCAAGACCGTTCTCGCCGTGCGGCTCGGCCAGCTGGAGTCGGTCGCCCCTCACCGCGGGATTCCTTGCTACGCCGATGTCGAGGAGGCCGCGGCCGTCCTGGCGAAGCTGTCCGAACGAACCCGCTGGCTCGAGGCAGGGGTGGGCGGCCTGCCCGATCTCTCCGGTATCGATCTCGCGACGGCGACCCGGTTGGTGGGCGCGTACCTCTCCGCGCATCCGAGCGGTGGCTGGTTGTCCCGGAAGGACGGTGAGGACCTGCTCGGCTGTTTCGGGATCCGGGTGACCCGGCGTCGATTCGGTGATCGTGAGCTGCTGGTACGCGGCCAGTCCGACGACGTGTTCGGTCCGGTCGTCGTCCTGGGGCTCGGCGGTATCGATGGAGCCTTGCTCGACGACGGATCGACCGGCCTGGGGCCGCTCAGCACCGACGACGCCGAAGCGCTCATCGACAGCCTGCGCGCGAGCAAGGCGCTGTTCGGCGGGAACAGCGCTCTGGACCGATCCGCGCTCGTGGAGTTGCTCCTGCGAACGGACCGGATCATGGAGCTGGTGCCGGAGGTCGTCGACGTCGACCTCGACCCGGTCTTCGTGTCGGCGGAAGGGGCCACCGCGGGCGCCGTCCGGGTGCTTGTCCGGCCGCGGCCATGGGCCGATCACTACCTTCGCCGGCTGTGAGAAGGACGAAGTCCCGGCACCGGGAAACGGTGCCGGGACTTCGGTGTCCGGACGGTCATCGGAGCCAAGGATTCCGGTCCACGAAGGACAACCGAGTCCAGCGCTTTCCGAGCCCCCAGGTGTTTCCGGCGGCGGTCGTGGCGAGCGCGATGAGCACGAGGGCGTAGATCACGTGGTACTCGATGATCGGGTTCGTCGACATGGTCGGCTCACCCGCGCCGTTCGTCCGGGCGAGCGGCCATTCGGCGACCCACATCAGCAGCATCATCACGGTGCCGGTGATGGCGGAGATCCGCATCCCTACCCCCAGGGTGACGGCGAGACCGATGCCGAGCAGGCCCGCCATGAACAACCAGTCCGCCCACCAGGTTCCGCCCCAGGAGCGCAGGGTTTCGGCGAACGGGCCGACGTCCACCCGGCTCAAGAACCCCTTCGTCGGCGAGCCGCCCTTGATCCAGGCGTTGCCGGAAGCGGTGGCGTAACCGAGGCCAAAGGTCTTGTCGACGAACGCCCACAGGAACAGCAGACCGGTGGCGACACGGAGCACGGCGAGGCTTATTGCACCGGCCGAACGTTCGGAATGGACTTCCTGATGCTGGCCGGGGACACTGCGCCGGTGTCCGCTTTCGGCGGTGGCCATGGAATTCTCCTCTGGTTGGCAAATTCACGATCGATTCGAGTGTGTTACGGCACGGCACGCGGCTCTGGGGCCGAAAGGCCCGGGTACACGAGGCCATCGTCATGCGCCGCGGCGAGACTCGCGCGGCATGCGCGAATCAGCTACCGGGTCGCTCGCGTCGGCGCCGCCCGCCCACAGCCCGGGCAGGAGAAGGTGACGTCCCCGGCCAGTTCGTCGACCGCGACGGAGAGCGCGAGAGAGCAGGAGCGGCACCAGCGGTGGCCGGTCACGATGATGACGTGGAGCGGCGAGGACACGCATTGGTGCAGCCAGCGGCGATGGGTCCGGCAGGTGATCCGCTCCAGGGGATCGCGATCGTGTTCTTCCTCGAAATCTTCCCGCGACAGGGTGATCGCGAGCCGCCGGTCCTTCAGGTCCGCATAGCGAGCGAGGGGGGCTGTTCGTGCTGGTTGTCCGTGGCCGACATGGGAGGGTCCTCGCTTCCGATCCGCGGGTTGTTGACCTGTACTCCCATCGTGGTCGGCTCGTCGGCGACACAGGAGAGGCCGGCGCCCCGGGCGAAGCGGTCCTTCGGTCCGCCCGGATCCCTTCGGGGCAGGCCGAACGTCCCGCCGCTCAGATACCAAGGGAAGCGGGCCTGATGACGTCGTCGTCCCAGACGAAGTCGAGCCGGTTCCGGACGTCGACCACGCCGGGGACCTCGCTCGACAGGGCGCCCGCGCGTTCGGCCGCGCCGCGGTTGTCCAGCCTGCCGAGAAGCGTCACCACACCGTCGGCGACCGTGACGGACGCCTGTCCGGGTGCCACCCACAGGGTGCCGGCGAGGATGTCGCGTTCGATCTCGCCACGGATCTCCTCATCGGGACGCCGGAACGTGGACAGCAGATCCCGGCGCGACACGACACCGACCAGCTTCGCGTCCTCGACGACGAACAGCCGTCGCACGTCCTTCTTGGCCAGCCTGATCGCCGCGGCTGCGAGCGAGGCGCCTGCTTCGATCGTCACCACGGGTGCGGTCATCAGGTCTCTGGCGAGCAAGGCCTTCGCTTTGCGAGACTCGTCCTTGGCGTGGTGACCGGCGAACAAGGCAGGTCGGGGATCGCGAAGCCGGGCCAGGAGATCAGCCTCGGAGACCACACCGATCGGTGCTCCGGAGTCGTCGACGACGGGCACCGCGCTGATCCGCCGCCTCGCCATCAGCGCGGCGATCTGCTTGTAGCCGGCGTCCGGCGCGACCGCGATCGGGTCGATGGTCATGACCTCGGAAACAGTGGTGCACATGGGTCGCTCCTTCGTTCTCAGGAATCCGCGGTGCGGGAGATCAGCACCGGACAGGCGGCGTGATGGACCAGGCTCTGCCCGGTCGAGCCGAGCAGGAGACCGCGGAACCCGCCGCGGCCCCGGCTGCCGACCACGACCAATTGCGCTTTGACGCTCCAGCGCAGCAGTTCCTGGCGTGGTTCGTCGTGCACGACCACCTGGTGCACTTCGACGTCGGGATAGCTGTCGCGGAACTTCGACACCTGCTCGGTGAGCATCCGTTGAGCGGACTCGGTGAAAGCACTCCAGCCGTAGTTACCCGCGGGATCACCGAAGGAACGGGAAGCCGAGACGTCCTCCCAGGCGTGCACCGCAACGAGATTCGCGCCCCGGGCGCAAGCCTCGTCGAACGCGGCGGCCAGCGCGATCTCGGCAGCGGGGCTTCCGTCGACGCCGACCACGATGGGTTGTCTCCATGCCGTGGGGAGATCCCAGGTGCGGCCCCGTACCGACACGACGGGACAGTGCGCGTGCCCGGCGAGCGCGGTCGTCACCGATCCGCCGAACAGGGCGGTGAAGCGGCTGTGTTCGGTGGACCCGAGGACGATCAGCCGGGCGGTGCCGGAAGCCTCGATCAGCGCGGGGATCGCGGAATCGTCGGAGATATGGGTCCTGACGACGGGGCCGTATGCGCGTTCCACGTTGTCCACTGCTTCGCGAAGGATCGTTTCTCCGCGGTTCTTGACCTTGCGCAGGAGTTCATCGGACGGGGGAACGCTGCCAAGGTAGTAGTCCGGTAGCCCCAGTGCGTGCCACAGTTCGAGGGAGGTCTCGTGCCGGTCGGCGGCCTGCAAGCCCCAGGTGGCGGCGGCCCGGGCGCCGGCGGATCCGTCGGCGCCGACCACGATCGGCCCGCTCAGCCGGACGGTTCGGTTCATCATCGGCCCTTTCACCTCGCTACGGCCCTACGCGGCCAAAGTTAAGCGGGCGGACGGGCGTGGTCCGGTGCCGTTGGTCCCGGATTCCCGGGACCTCGGGGGCGCCTCTGGTCACTAGTGCGCGGGCGCGCGAAGCCGTTCACTCGATCGATGACGATCCTCATCGCCGGCGGAGGACTCAGCGGTCTCAGCCTTGTCGCACATCTGGTGACGCGATCGGAATCCCTGGGCCCGATCGTCGTCGTGGACGACGGCCGTCGGCAGCTCGCGACCGCGGGCTGGGCATCCTGGTCCGCTGAGCCGGGACTCCTCGACGAGGCGGTGTCGCGCACGTTCGATCGGTTCCACGTGCACGCGGCCGGGCGTAGCCGGATCGTCGGCCTCGGCCGGTACAAGTACCGCTTCGTCCGTGGCGATGATCTGGCGGCGGCGGCCGGCAAGGCCGCGGAGAGACGTGGTGGTGTCGTCTTCCACCGCGGGCGGATCACTGAGATCCGGCAGGCGGGCCGGGGCGCGGAAGCCCTTGTGGACGGCGAACCTCTCCGTGCGGATTGGGTGTTCGACAGCGTTCTCGGGCCTGGGCCGGCCCGGGTGGACGGCTGGCTGGTCTTCCGCGGCTGGCACGTGCGCACGGCCGCCCCGGCGTTCGATTCGGCCGTGCCCACCTTCTTCGACTTCCGTACGCCCCAGGGCCGCGCCGCGAGCTTCGTCTACGTCTTGCCGCGGGGCCCGCAAGAAGCTCTGGTCGAGCACACGTCCTTCGCGCCGCCTCGCACACGGGGTATGGCGTATCCCAAGGAGCAACGAAGCGCTTTGCGCGAATACCTCTCCACGATTCTCGGCGTTCGGGAGTACGCGGTCACCCGTGAGGAGTCCGCTTCCCTGCCGCTCTCCGCTTCGGCCGTCGACCGCAGACGCGGCTCGATCCTCGCCATCGGGACCAAAGCCGGGCTGGTCAAGGCGTCGACCGGCTACGCCTTCCAACGTATCCAAGCCGACAGCGCGGCGATCGCGAGGTCGTTGGCGGTCCACGGTCATCCTTTCGAACTGCCGAAACCCAAAGCGAGGCATTTGCTGTTCGACGCCACGCTCCTCGACGTCGTGGCCCGGGACCCGGCTCAGCTCGAACGGGTCTTCGCGGCGTTGTTCGACCGGTCCTCGGCCGAGCCGGTATTGCGGTTCCTCGACGAGGAAAGCTCCCTCCCTCAGGAGGGAAGAATATTCGCGCGCCTGCCGCCTTCGTTGTACTCAGCGGTGACCCGGAGGCATCGATGAAGTTCTCCTTCATACGCTATCGGCTTTCTTGGCTACAAGGTGATCTCTTGGCCGGGGTGACCGTCGCCGCGTACCTGGTGCCGCAGGTGATGGCGTACGCGGAGGTCGCGGGCCTGCCCGCGGAGACCGGCCTGTGGGCGGTGATCGGGCCCTTGGCGGTCTACGCCGTTCTGGGCTCGTCGAAGCTCCTGTCGGTGGGCCCGGAATCGACGACCGCCTTGATGACGGCCGTCGCGCTCGGTCCGCTCGCCGCGGGAGATCCCGCCCGTTACGGAGCCCTCGCGGCCATGATGGCGCTCATGGTCGGGGGCCTGTGCCTGCTGGGAGGCTCGGCCCGGCTCGGCGTGCTGGCGGACCTGCTGTCGAAGCCGGTACTGACCGGCTACATGGCCGGGATCGCGGTGCTGATGATCGTGAGCCAGCTGGGCAAGCTGACCGGCGTCACCGTGACCGGCGACGGGGTGCTCGCGGAACTGGGTTCGTTCGTCAAGAACATCGGGCACCCGCACTGGCCGACCTTGGTCCTCGGCGGTCTCGCTCTGGCTTGCCTGCTGGCAGCGCAGCACTGGTTTCCGCGGTTTCCCGGACCGTTGGCCGTCATTCTGGTGGCCGCCGCCGTCGTCACCGGCTTTTCCCTGACGGAGAAAGGGATCCGAGTGATCGGGCCGGTTCCGGATTCGCTGCCGGTACCCGAGTTCCCCGTGGTGAACGGTGCAGACCTGGCGAGTCTGCTGCTGCCCGCGCTGGGGATCGCCCTTGTCGGCTTCTCCGACAACGTCCTGACCGCCCGCGCCTTCGCGGGCAAGCACGGCGAGCGGGTCGATTCCAATCGAGAGCTGCGCGCGCTGGCCGCGTCGAATCTCTCGTCGGGACTCCTTCACGGGTTCCCGGTCAGTTCGAGCGGCAGCCGGACCGCGCTGGCTTCCGCGATGGGTGCCCGGACCCAGCTGTACTCCCTGACCGCGCTCGCGACGGTCGTGCTGACGGTACTTTTCGCGGGACCGTTGCTGGCCGGCTTTCCCAAGGCGGTGTTGGCGGCGATCGTCGTCTACGCGGCGTTGAAGCTGATCGATCCCCGGGAATTCCGTCGCATCTCGCGGTTCCGGCGCAGCGAGTTCGTGCTGACCTTGTCGACCTTGCTCGCCGTCGTCGCGCTGGGTGTCCTGTACGGCGTACTGGCCGCCGTCGGCTTGTCCATTTTGGATCTTCTGCGCCGGCTGGCGCGGCCGCACGGCGCGGTGCTCGGTTTCGTTCCGGGCGTGCCCGGGATGCACGATGTCGACGACTATCCCGACGCGACGACCGAGCCAGGTCTGGTGATCTACCGGTACGACGCGCCCTTGTGTTTCGCCAACGCCGACGACTTCCGGCGACGGGCCCTCGCCGCCCTGGACGGCGGCAAGCAGGTCGAGTGGTTCGTCCTCAACGCCGAAGCCAATGTCGAACTCGACATCACGGCGGCCGACGCCGTACGCGGGATCTGCGACGAGCTGCGCCGCCGGGGGATCACGTTCGCGCTCGCCAGGGTGAAACAGGAGTTGCGCGAAGATCTCGAGGCCGCAGGCCTGCTTCGGCTCATTGGTTCAGGCTCGCTGTACCCGACGCTGCCCAGCGTCGTCGACGCGTTCCGTGGGAGGAGGAAGGAACATGCCGGACCCGGATGAGCGCATGTGGTCCGACGGCGAGATCGAGGTCCTGGCGCGGGCGGTCATCCGAGCGCCGTCCGTGCACAACATCCAGCCGTGGTCGCTGGCCCTGCCCGATATGCGCGCGGAACTGAGCGAACGGACCGACCTGCCCCTTCCCGAGCACGACCCCACCGGTCGCGACCGGCTCATCTCCTGCGGAGCGGCCTTGGAGAACCTCGTGCTGGCCGTCCGGGTGCTGGGGTGGTCCACCGAGGTGGAGACAGCCGCGGGGCGTGGACCTCTGGTCGCCGTCGTGACCACCTCGGGCCGCGAGCCGCCGTCCGACCGTGAGCTGCTCGCGTTTGCCGCCATCTCGCGGAGGCGGAGTCATCGCCGCCCGTTCGCCGCGATCCCGATCGCGTCGTCGATGCTCACGCCGGTCATCGGCCAGTTGCCGGATGGAGTCGGCTGCCGGGTTCTGCGCGCTGGTGACAAAGACACCCTCGCGGTACTGTTCGAACAGGCTTCCCCAACGATTCAGAGCCGTGACGACCTCCAGCGAGAGCTTGAGGAATGGACAGGGGACTGGCGGTCCGACAGTGTCGGTGACGGCTTGATCCGGCCTGGCTACGACAAGGCGGGCCTTCCGTGGGCGGGACTGGTCCGCCGGACGAGTCTGATCCCGGACGCCCGGTCCCTCGCGCGCAGGCTCGATGCGGAAAGCATCTTGATCTTCTGCGCGAAGGAAGATGATCGTGCCGGCCACCTCACAACGGGAGTGGCCATGCAGCGCTCGTGGCTCGCGGCCGTCGACGGAGGGTTGGCCGCGTCGGTGCTGACCCAGCCGCTGCACGAGGCACCCGTCCGCGAGCGGATGACCGCGGAACTGAAGCTACCGGGACACCCCCAGCTCATCATGCGGCTCGGCTATCCGGACGGACAGGTTCGGCACGCCGCCCGCCGCCGACTCGGTGAGGTGGTGCGGCATCCGGACGATCATCCTGTTTTCTGACGGCCGCGTGTCTTGGCAGGATCGGCGGCTGGTGAAACGCTGGAGCGGTTCGGGCGATTGAGAGTCGTCACACTTTGCCGATCCGGGAGGAGCAACCGAATGTCGTCGGAGCGAGGTTCGGCCGACGAGGCGCCACCGAGCGCGGCGGTTTTGACCGGGTTACGGCTCGACGAACTGCTGCACGAGGTCCAAGAGCGGCTGTCGGAGATCGTCAAGACCCGAGATCGGCTCCAAGGCCTGCTCGACGCGGTCCTGGCCGTGGCCACCGGGCTGGAACTCGACTCGACCCTGCAGAGAATCGTGCAGGCGGCGGTCGAGCTGGTCGACGCCCGGTACGGCGCGCTCGGCGTGCTCGGTGACGAAGACGGGCTTTCGGAGTTCGTCTACGTGGGCATCGATGCCGAAACGAGGTCTCATATGGGGCATTTGCCCGAAGGCCGGGGCTTGCTCGGGCTGCTCATCCACGAGCCGCACCCCGTCCGGGTACCCGACCTGACCGCGCACCACGCTTCGGTGGGCTTCCCTGCGAACCATCCCCCGATGCACAGCTTCCTGGGCGTACCGGTGCGTGTCCGGGACGAGGTCTTCGGCAATCTCTATCTGACCGAGAAGCGGGGAGCCGCCGAGTTCACCGCCGACGACGAGGTCGTTCTGCAGGCCTTGGCCGCGGCCGCCGGTGTCGCCATCGACAACGCCCGGTTGTTCGAACGGTCACGGACGCGCGAACGGTGGCTCGAAGCGGTCGCGGAGGTCAACGGTGAGCTCCTCGGGGGTGCGTCGGTCACCGACACGCTGAACCTGATCGCCGCCAGGGTTCGTGAACTTTCCGGGGCCAACGAGGTGTTGATCCTGCTGGCCGGAGGTGCCGGGCAGGCCTTGACCGTGAGTGTCGTCGCGGGAGAGCGGGCGAACGCCCTCGCGGGATCTTCGATGACGGGAGGGCACCCCGCGATAGACGAGGTGTTCGAATCCGGCCAGCCCAGTCTCATCCCTGACCTGGGTACGGTCTCCCCTGGGCCGGCCGAGCCTGTTTTCGACGGTCTCGGACCGGCCGCCGTGATTCCGTTGAACAGCACTTCCGGCGTCGGAGGGGTGCTCGTCGCGGGGAGGGACAAGGGCGCTTCGCAGTACAAGGCCGATCAGCTTCCCATGCTGTCGTCGTTCGCCGATCAGGCCGCGGTCGCGCTGGAGTTCGGTGAGAAACAGCGTAATCAGCGGCTTTTGGACGTTCTCGCCGATCGGGACAGGATCGCTCAGGACCTGCACGACCACGTCATCCAGCGGATGTTCGCGACCGGGATGAGCCTGCAGAGCATCGTGCCCCGGGTACCCGACACGTTCGCGCGGGACAGGGTGACACAGGCGGTGGAACAACTGGATCGGACGGTCCGCGAGATCAGGACGTCCATCTTCGATCTGCACACCTCGGGCTCGGACGCCTCGAAGAGCCTGCGCCGCCGGCTGCTCGACGCCGTCACGGAATTGACGACCGAGAGCACGCTCACTCCTTCGGTCCGGATCGCCGGGGCTGTGGACACGCTCGTGCCGCAGACGCTGCACGAACATGCCGAGGCGGTGGTCCGTGAGGCGCTGAGCAACGCGGTCCGTCATTCCGGCGCCGATGAGATCACGATCAGCGTCGAGGCCGACCGTGAGCTGATCATCGAGGTCACCGACAACGGCATCGGCATCCCCCAAGCGGGCAGGCGAAGCGGATTGGTGAACCTCGCCGACCGAGCGACGAAGTGTGGCGGCGAAACCGAGTTCGGAGACCGTGACGGTGGCGGCGCTCGGGTGCTTTGGCGCGTTCCGCTGACCTAGCGGTCACCGAATACCGGGGACGCCGCCGCGGTTCGTTTGAGTTCGGTCGCGAGGACCGCGGCTTGCGTCCGGCGCTGAATGCCGAGCTTGGCCAGGATCCGGGAGACGTAGTTCTTCACGGTCTTTTCGGCGAGGAACATCCGCTCACCGATCTCTCGGTTGGTCAGGCCTTCGCCGATCAGATCGAACACCGTTCGTTCCTGCTCGGACAAGGTGGAGGTCGGATCGTTCTGGTCGCGCTCGCGCCGGATGCGGTTCATCAGCGCGGCGGTGGTCCGGCTGTCGAGAAGCGAGCCGCCGCCCGCGATGGTCCGGATCGCCGAGACGAGATCGTTCCCGAGGACCTGCTTGAGGACGAATCCCGACGCGCCGGCCATGATGGCGGTGAAGAGCGCCTCGTCGTCGGCGTACGAGGTGAGCATCAGGCACCGCAGCTCCGGCTCGGTGGACAGCAGATCGCGGCAGAGTTCGATGCCGGTTCCGTCGGGGAGCCGCACGTCGAGCACGGCGATGTCCGCATCGCTTTGCGGGATGCGGGCGAGTGCTTCGGAGACGGACGCGGCTTCGCCGGCGATTTCGATGTCAGGTTCGTTCCCGAGCAGATCCGCCAGCCCTCGCCGGACAATCTCGTGGTCGTCCACGAGGAACACCTTGGTCGCCATCTCGTCCCTCCTGAGGGGTCCCTGCTTCTCGACCGACGGTACCCGTGCACTTCGGCTGATACAGCCACCTAGACGTCCCAACGAACCGGGACCTTGGGCCCTGGCGGGACCGCACCCGGGTATTTGGTCCCGGCGATCGGTGCCCTCGGTACCTGCTCCATCCTCGTGGGACAGGTGCACCGTTGAACTCGATCGAAGGACGACTGAGGACGGGACACATGGCAAACGGGTGGACGAGGGCCGAGACCGAGGTACTGGCGAGGACGTTGCTGCGGGCGCCCTCCGTGCACAACATCCAGCCGTGGCGGCTGGAGCCCGACGGACACCGGCTTCTCCTGCGTGAGCGCCGCGACCTGGCACTGCCCGAACACGACACCCGAGGCCGTGACCGGCTCATCTCGTGCGGTGCCGCCCTCGCCAATGTGGAGCTGGCGGTCCGGGTTCTCGGCTACGACCTGACCACGCGGATGTTCCCGGAGGACGGCGAGCCGGACATCGTCGCCGCGATCGAGACCACGGGGCGTTCGGCGCCGTCCGATGTCGACCTGCACCGGTACTCGGCGATCGCCCGGCGAGGAAGCTACCGGCACCCCTTCTCCGGCCGACGAGTCTCGCGAGAGAAAATCGGTGACTTGATCGCCGCCGCGAACGAAAGCGGGGTCGAAGCCAGGCTGATCCACGACGAGCTGGAACTCTCCCGGATCGCGGATCTGCTCGAATTCGCCGCCGAGGCGTATCAGCACGATCTGGCGTACCAGCGCGAACTGGCCCTGTGGACGATCCACGACGAGCACTTTCACCGCCATGGCGTCGGGCTGGCCGCGAGCGCGCTTCCCGCCGGATCGCTTCCCTGGGCGGGACTGGTCCGTCCAGGGACGGCTCTCCCCGATCGCCGAGTCCTTCAGCGTCGCCTCGCCGGTGAGACCTTGCTCGTCTTCCTCACCGTCGATGATGGCCGGTACGACCACCTGCACGCGGGACACGCGCTCCAGGACACCTGGCTTGAAGCGGTCGACGACGGTCTGGCCGGTTCGGTGCTGACCCAGCCGTTCCACCTGCCCGAAGTCCGTTCCGCGTTGACCGAGGATCTGGAGCTTCCCGGGTTTCCGCAGGCCGTCATGCGCTTCGGCTATCCCACCGGGCTCGTGCCGTCGAGCCCGCGCCGTGCCGTCGACGAAATCCTCGGGAACGGATTCTGAGCTCCTCACCGAGAAAGGCGTCATCGTGACCATCGCGCTGACCTTCCATGGCGGAGCCGGAACCGTCACCGGCAGCAAGTACCTGCTGGAAACGCCCGGTTCCCGTGTCCTGGTCGACTGCGGGCTCTTCCAGGGACTCGCCGATCTGCGCCGCCGGAACTGGGCACCGCTGCCGCGTGCCTTGACCGACGTCGACGCCGTGGTGATCACCCACGCCCATCTGGACCACTGCGGGTACCTGCCGGTCCTGGTGCGATCGGGCTGGCGCGGACCGGTGTACGCGACACCGGGCACCGCGGCTCTCGTTCCGATCGTGCTGGAGGACAGTGCCCATCTCATGACCGAGGAGGCCGCGCACGCCAACAAGTACGGCTGGTCGAAGCACCGGCCGGCCTTGCCTCTTTACGACGCGGGTGACGCGCGGAAAGCGATCGGTCTTCTCGAAGAACTCGAGTACGGCATCGAGACGACGGTCGGCAAGGACATGACGCTGCGTTTCGGGCAAGCCGGTCACATCCTCGGCTCCGCCTGGGCACAGCTGCGGTCCGATGGGCGCGACGTCGTGTTCAGCGGCGATCTCGGCCGTCCGGCACACAGTCTCCTGCGCCCGCCATCGCCGCGGCCTCCCTGCGACGCGCTGGTACTCGAATCGACCTACGGCTCCCGGGTCCACCACGACACCGACGCCATGGACCAGCTCGGCGAAGTCATCAGGCGGACGGCCAGACGCGGCGGCAGTGTCCTCGTCCCGGCGTTCGCCGTCGACAGGACCGAAGTGGTACTGGCCGCGCTCGCGAAGTTGATGCGGTCGCACACGATCCCCGACCTGCCGGTTTACGTGGACAGCCCGATGGCGTTGGCGGCGCTGCGGGTGTACCGCGAGGCATTCCGTGACCATTGGCCGGAGATCCGGCCCGAACTCGCCGGGCACGATCCGCTGACTCCGCGTTCGCTGACGGAACTGCGAACGGTGGAAGAATCCATGCGGGTCAATGCTCCGAGGATGCCTTCGATCATCATCTCCGCGTCGGGGATGGCGAGCGGAGGCCGGGTACTGCATCACCTCGAACACATGCTGCCTGATCACCGGCACACCGTGCTGATAGTCGGCTACGCCGCCCCTGGCACCCGCGCGCGCAGCCTCGCGAACGGAGCGAGGCAGATCAAGATCCATGGCCGCTACACCACGGTCCGCGCCGACGTGGCCCAGCTCGACGCCTTCAGTGCCCATGCCGACGCGGACGAGCTGGTGCGGTGGGCCACCGCGGGAGCGCCGCCGAAGAGTACCTATCTCGTGCACGGCGAGCCCGAGGCGTCGGCGGCGGTCGCCGAACGGCTTCGTACCGAGCATGACTGGCAGGCTGTCGTTCCCCGTGATCGGGAGCGGGTGCTGATCTGACGGCTACGCGTGGGTCGCCGGGTCAACAGCCGCCGGGGTCGTCGTGAGTGTTGTGTGTCGTTATTGAGGAGTAAGTCAACGGTGGCGTGGCCGAGACTTTGCGGTGAAGGACCCCTACGGGCGGTGAAATGCCCGTTTAGTGTCTAAATGTGCGATTTTCGACGGGGGTCGTGAGCGGTAATGACGGTTAGAACGCTCATTACCACTCACGACCCCCGTCAAAGTACCCACAAGGGACACCGTTGCTTGCTTGATGTCCCTTGTGGACGGTCAGGAATACGCCAGCTCCCCCCTTGTCGACCCCATTCCTGCCCAGAGGCTCGATCACGCCACCTTTGCCCTACCCCTCAAAAGGTGGCCTTCAGGACGCCCCGCCCGACAAAGACACGTTTGACCTTCGGCTCAATAGCCGTCCCTACCGCTCACGACCCCTCGGAAAGTGATTCCGACGTCGTTCGAACGTGGTCGACGCCGGACGGAAGACGAGGGACATTGGTCCCGGTGGCGCAGCCTCTTCGGCCGTAGCGCCGCGAAAGTCCGCGGTCCTACGCTGAGCCGATGGACGGACAGCCGGTGTGCCTGCGCGATGGCCGGACCGTCTTCGTGACCCGTGTGAGCCCGGCCGACGCCGAAGAACTCGGCGAGGCGCTCGTCGAAGCGGATCGGGAGACGCTGTACCGCCGGTTCTGCGGGCCGCCTCCGAAGGTGACACCGCGCTTGCTGGCACACCTGACCGAGCTCGATTTCGATCGCCGTTACGCGCTTGTCGCGCGTGACGAGGCCGGGAAGGGCGTGGCGATCGCGCGGTACGAGGCGACGCTCCAGCCAGGGGTCGCGGAGATCGCGGTCGCGGTGACGCCTTGCTGGCGCCGGGCAGGGCTGGCGACGGCTTTGGTCACGAAGCTGGCGGAAGCGGCGTCGCGGCACGGGTTCAGCGAGTTCACCGCCACCTATCTCGCGGACAACCGCGCCGTCGCCGATCTGCTCGACTCGGCGGGGGCACGACAGGTGATCACGGACGGTCTCGCGGACGCGGCGGTGCGGCTGCCGCCCCGTCCTTCCACAGTGGACTGATAGGTCGAAGGTCCCGTCCCCCGGTTACGAACGCCGCTGCCTTCCTGACGCGTCAGTTCCTAACGTCCAAGGCAGTTGCCGAATCAGGATGGGGTGAACCGTTATGCCGGAGAATTCGGGGCACCGGGTCGTCGTCGGTGTCGACGGCTCGGAGTCCGCGATCAGGGCCGTCCGCTGGGCGGCGGATCAGGCGCGCCGCCGCCACGCGGAACTCACGCTGGTACACGCGATCGACGACGAGTCGCTGAGCCATCCGAGGCCGATGCCGACCCGGGAGGATCTCGCGGGAACGATCAGGATGCGCGGACATCGCCTCCTGCGGCAAGCCCGTGACGCCGCCAGGGAGATCGCTCCGGACCTCCACGTCTCACTCCTGTTGCGGCACGAGCGCCCGGTGCAAGCGCTGAAAGACGCGGCCGAGAACGCGGACCTGCTCGTGCTGGGGACCGAAGGTCTGCGTCCCCTGGGCCGGGTGCTGGTCGGGTCGGTGTCCATCGCGCTGGCGGCACGTGCGGCGTGCCCCGTCGCGCTGATCCGCCCGCACGTCGCGGAAGCCGAAGCACCGCAGGACGGACCGGTCGTCGTCGGCGTCGACGGGACAAGGACCAGCGAAGCCGCCCTCGCGCTCGCCTTCGAGGAAGCGTCCTGGCGGCAGACCGAATTGGTCGCCTTGCATTGCTGGGACGACGCATTCCTTTCGGCGGTCTTCGAGGAAACGCACTGGAGCCTGGAGCGGTCCGAGATCGAGGAGAGCGCGAACGAGGTCCTCGCCGAACGGCTGGCGGGCTGGCGGGAGAAGTACCCCGACGTGCGTGTGCACCGGGAGGTGATGCGAGGTCGTCCCGCCGACAAACTGCTCGGGCACGCCGACCGGGCGCAACTGCTGGTCGTGGGCAGTCGCGGCCGCGGCGGCGTCGCCGGAATGCTCCTCGGTTCGACCAGCCAAGCGGTGATGTCCTACGCGCTGTGCCCGGTGATCGTGGCCCGCGAGGCAGCGGACCGGTGACCGGCTCGGCCATGGTCCGGGAAACGGCGGGTCTCACGGCAGACGAAGCGGCGACCGCGCTTCGCCGGGACGGACCGAATACCCTTCCCGCCGCGAAACAGCGGAATCCGTTGCTGACGCTGGCGGGTCAGATGGTCCATTTCTTCGCGTTGATGCTGTGGGCGGCGGCGGGGCTGGCGTTGCTCGCCGGGATGCCGGCGCTGTCGATCGCGATCGTCGTGGTCGTGGTGCTCAACGGTGCGTTCTCGTTCGCCCAGGAGTACCGCGCGGACCGTGCCGCGGAGCGGTTGCGGGATCTGCTGCCGGTGCGCGCGACGGTGCGCCGGGACGGGCGTGCGGTCGTCGTGGACGCGGCGGACCTGGTCGTGGGCGACGTGGTCCTGCTCGAGGCGGGGGACCGCGTGTGCGCCGACGGGGAACTCGCCGAATGCGGCCTGCTCTCGGTGGACGAGTCCATGCTGACCGGCGAGAGCAGACCGGTGCGGCCGGAGGTGGGCGGATCCGTTTTCGCCGGTACGTATGTCACCGAAGGGCACGGCGTCGCGATCGTGACGGCCACCGGCGCCCGCTCCCGCCTCGCCGGTATCTCCGCGGTGACCGCGAACGCCGTGCGGCCGAGAAGTCCTTTGGCCACGCAGTTGCACCGCGTGGTGCGGCTCGTGGCCCTGATGGCGGTCGCGGTCGGCTGCGTGTTCTTCGCCGCGGCCCTCGGTCTCGGCCGCGCGGGAACGGAAAGCTTCCTGCTCGCGATCGGCGTGACGGTCGCGCTCGTCCCGGAGGGGCTGCTGCCGACCGTGACGCTGTCGCTGGCGCGGGCGGCGCAGAAGATGGCGGGCCGCAACGCCCTGGTACGCCGGCTCGAATCCGTGGAGACGCTGGGGGCGACCACGTTCATCTGCACCGACAAGACCGGCACGCTGACCCGCAACGAAATGTCCGTCGTCCGGGTGTGGACGCCGTCCGGGACCGTCGAGGTCGACGGTACGGGATACCGGCCGGTCGGCGAGCTCACCGGCTCTCCGGCGGCGGTGCGGGCGGCGGCGACGCTCGCGGATTCCGCGGCGCGATGCTCTCCGGACGCGCATGCCGTCGAAGAGGCGAACGGGTGGCGGCCGGTCGGCGACCCGATGGAGGTGGCGCTGCACGTCCTCGCCGCACGTGCCGGAGTCACCGGCGCTCCGCCGCCGGTCCGGCGGTGGCCGTTCGATCCGCGCCGGCGCCGGTCATCGGTCGCGGACGTCGACGGCCTCCATGTCTCGGGCGCGCCGGACACCGTCCTGCCACTGTGCGCGGAGGTTTCCGGAGCGGACGAAGCCGTCGCCGCGTTCAGCAGGGCGGGCCTGCGGGTGCTCGCGGTGGCGCACCACACCAAACCGGCAGCGAAAGAAGAGCAGGGAGGGCTGACACTGCTCGGCCTCGTCGGGCTGGAGGACCCGCCCCGGCCCGACGTCAGCGCCGCGATCGTGTCCTGCCGTCGTGCCGGGATCCGGCTGGCGATGGTGACGGGCGACCATCCGGGGACGGCCGCGGCCATCGCCGCCGAAGTCGGGCTGCTCGGGCCGGACCGGCTCGTATTGGAGGGCAAGGACCTGCCGGCCGACGACGAGGCGCTCGGCAGGCTGCTCGACGTCGATGGCGTGGTGGTCGCCAGGGTCGCCCCGGAGGAGAAGCTCCGGATCGCGAAGGTCCTCCAGGCCCGAGGACACGTCGTGGCGATGACCGGCGACGGCGTCAACGACGGGCCGGCCTTGCGCACAGCGGACATCGGTGTCGCGATGGGGGCGTCAGGCAGTGACGTCGCCAGGGAAGCGGCAGACCTGGTCCTCCTCGACGATCATTTCGGCACCATCGTGGCCGCCGTGGAACTCGGGCGCGCGACGTTCGTGAACATCCGGCGCTTTCTCACCTATCACCTGACCGACAACGTCGCCGAGCTCACGCCGTTCGTCGTGTGGGCGCTCGCGGGAGGGCAGATCCCGCTGGCCATCACGGTCCTGCAGGTACTGGCGCTCGACATCGGCACCGATCTCCTTCCCGCGGTCGCGCTCGGCGCGGAGCCGCCGAACCGGCGCACGATGGAGGGGCCCGCGAAGGGCGGTTCCCTGATCGACGGCAGGTTGGCGCGCCGCGCCTTCGGAGTGCTCGGCCCGGCCGAGGCGCTCGCGTCGATGGCGGCGTTCTTGGTGGTCCTCCTCGGCGGCGGGTGGTGGTTCGGCGAGGTCCCGGACACCGCGCTCCTCGCGACCGCGTCCGGTACCGCCTTCACCGCGATCGTGCTCGGCCAGCTCGCGAACGCCTTCGCCTGCCGGAGCGAGTCACGCTGGATCGGCAGGATCGGACTGCGGGGAAATCCTCTGCTGTGGTTCGCGATCGCCTTCGAACTCGCGATGCTGGCGGCTTTCCTCCTGATGCCGCCCCTGCCCGGGCTTCTCGGCGGTACCGTGCCGAGCCCGCTCGGCTGGGTGCTGGCCTTCGCCACCGTCCCGGTCGTCCTGCTCGCCGACACCATCCACAAGGCCGTTCGTGCCCGGTCGTGAGCGGCGCGCGATCCTCGCCAAGGCCGAGAGCTCGTTCTCGATGGCCTTGGCGAGGAAACCGGCGTCCGGCGCACTCGCGAAGTCCAGGGTGATCCCGAAATTGAGCTTGTCGCGATAGGAGAAAGCGGCCACGCCGGTCCGCAGCCGCAAGGCGACCGGGACGTAGGGATAGAGGTCCGCCACCTCGCGTCCGAGCAACCGCAGCGGTGTCCGCGGCCCCGGGACATTCGTGACCACCGAGACCACGTTGTGCTGGGGAAGACCGGCGGCGAGCCGGACGGCCCACGCGACCGGTGCGAACGGGACGGAGGCCGCGACACCGGTCAACGCGGCGCCGGCCTCCGCCTCTTTGCTCGCCTTCAAGGCGGCCGAGCGCCGATGAACCGCGACCAGCCGTCCCGCGGGATCGGGGACGTCGACGGGGAGCAAAGGCAGCATCAGCGAGACTTCGTTGTCGACGCTGTCGTGCTTTCCGCGGACGGAGACCGGCACGAGCGCCCGCATCGCGTCCGGCACCGGCTTCTCGCCTCTTCGGCGCAAAAGGGCCCGGAACGCACCCGTGACGGCCGCGAGTGCCACGTCGTTCACGGTGACCTCGAAGGCACGGCAGACAGCGTGCACGTCGTCGAGGGCGGTATGCGCCACCTCGTAGCGCCGGTCCGGGCCGATGGGGCCGGAGAGCGACGACCGCGCCGCGGGGATGAGCGCGGAGGCGAACGCCGTCAGGCCCGAGACGGCATCCGCGATGCCGCGCATCGCCCGTGAAGGCGAAAGCACCGGCCGTACCACCCAGTTGAGCAGTTCGACGGGAGTCATCAGGAGCCTGCGTGCGGCGTCCTTGAGCAGGTTCGCGGTGCCGGGGTCGGGGACCGGTTCGGCGGGCGCGGCGGCCTGGGGCCCGTCCGTGAAGAGGACCTTCAGCAGCTCGTTGCCGGTGACGCCGTCGGCGACGCAGTGATGCAGTTTCGACAGCACCGCCCAGCGGCCACCGGAGAGCCCTTCCATGACCCAGAATTCCCACAGCGGATGATCCCGGTCGAGGCGTTCTCCCATCAGCAGGGCGACGAGTTCGCACAGCTCCCGTTCCCCGCCAGGTGCCGGAACGGCGATCCGGTGGAAGTGCCGGGCCGCGTCGAACCGGTCGTCGTCGACCCACACCGGTGGACCGAGATCGAGCGGCACACGATGGATCTTCTGCCGGTAGCGCGGGATCAGCGGCAACCGGGCGGTGATCGACCGGACGAAGTCCGCGTGTGACGGTGGCGGGCCTTCGAGCACCGCCACCGACGCGATGGAAAGGGAAGCGTTGGAATCCCCGTCTTCCAGCTCCAGGAACGCCGCGTCGAGCGGGCTCAGATGGTCCATCGGTGCCTCCCGGTTCGTTCAGGACGCGAGATCGCCGGCTTCGGCTTCCTGCCGCAGCGCGTCGAGGACGACGCTTCCGTCGACGGTCTCCTCGCTCATCAATTCGGCGGTCAGGAGGTCCAGCGCTTTCCGATGTCCGCGCAAGGCGCTGACGGCTCGGTCTTCGGCCGCGCGCAGCAGCCGGGCGACCTCCCGGTCGATCACTTGCTGCGTTCTCTCGGAAAAACCGCCGTGCCGCCGCTCGGTCGGGGCATCGGCGAGGAACCGGGCGTGTGCGGCCGGATAGGCGACCGGACCGAGCGCGGTGGACAGGCCGAACTCCGTCACCATCTTCACCGCGAGCGCGGTGGCACCGGCGAGATCGTCGGCAGCGCCGGTGGAACCCTGGCGGAACACCACCAGTTCCGCGGCGCGTCCGCCCAGCCGGACGGTCAGCAGATCGGTGAGATAAGCCTCGCTGTAGAGATGACGTTCGGCTTCGGGGAGTTGCTCGGTGGCGCCCAGCGCCATTCCCGCCGGGAGGATGGTGACCTTCGCGACCGGATCGGCGTGTTCGCACAACGCGGCGATCAGCGCGTGCCCGGATTCGTGCACGGCCACGGCGTGCCGTTCCTCGGGCAGTAAGGCGTTGGACGTTTCGCGACGTCCGAGCAGTATCCGGTCTCGTGCCGAGTCCAGGTCGGCCGCCGTGATGGTCGTGCGCCCGGCGCGGACGGCGTTGATCGCTCCCTCGTTGACCAGATTCGCGAGATCCGCGCCGGAGAATCCGGGCGTTCCGCGGGCGATGCGCCGCAGGTCGACGTCGGGACCGAGGTGTTTGCCGTGCACGTGAACGGCGAGGATGGCCGCGCGTTCGTCCTGGTTCGGCAGGGGCACGGTGACCTGCCGGTCGAACCGGCCGGGACGCAGGAGCGCGTGGTCGAGGGACTCCGGCCGGTTGGTCGCGGCGAGCACGACGATCCCGCTGCCCTGATCGAAACCGTCCATTTCGGCCAGAAGCTGGTTCAGGGTCTGTTCGCGTTCGTCGTGCCCGCCCGTACCGCCGACGCCCCGGCGGCTTCCGACGGCGTCGATCTCGTCGATGAAGATGATGGACGGCGCCCGGTTCCTGGCCTCGGTGAACAGATCGCGGACCCGCGAGGCACCGACGCCGACGAACATCTCCACGAACTCGGAACCGGTGACCGACAGGAACGGCACGCTGGCCTCGCCCGCGACGGCGCGAGCCAGCAGCGTCTTCCCGGTGCCCGGCGGCCCGACCATGATGACGCCGCGCGGTCCTTTCGCACCCGCCGCCGCGTAGCGATCCGGGTCGCGGAGGAAGTCGACGATCTCACTGACCTCCTGCTTGACCCCTTCGTACCCCGCTACGTCCGCGAACCGGGTGGTGGGCCGCTGTGCCTCGATGATCTTCGCTTTCGACCGGCCGAAACCCCCGGCCCCGGCGAGGGACCGTTGCGCACCTTTGCCCATCCAGATCAGGAAACCCACCAGAAGAAGCAAGGGGAGCAGACTGCCGACCCAAGAAAGCACGCCCGATGTGCCCCCTCGCGCGCCGGTGACCTGGACATCCTTCTCCTTCAGCTTCGGCAGCAACTGGTCGTCCTCGAGCGCGACGGGAAGCTGCGTGGTGAACGCGGTCCCGTCACGGAGATTGCCCTTGATCGCCCCTTCGTCGTCGACCGTGACCTTCTCCACCTGCCCCGCGTCTACTTTGGACAGAAGTTCCGTGTAACCGAAGGTGGGAGTCTCGGCGGTCAGCAGATGAGGGAGGAAGAACAGGAGCAGCATCACCAGGAAAGCCGCGGGAACCGCCCAGCGGTGCCGGCCTGAGGATTCAGGCGGGCCCGCGGGTGGGATCGGGTCGGGGGGCGGGCCGGGTTTGGCCGTCCGTGACATCGCTTGTCCCTTCGTGCGCGGGCCCGGTCACCCGCGAAGCACGGCACGCCGTGTCTCGAACTCGTCCTTGTCGATCTCCCCACGCGCGAACCGTTCGTTCAGGATCTCGATCGCGTCGTCGTGACCGGTCGAGGTCTTGGTGGTGCGGCGTAACAGGATCACCGAGACGGCGATGAGGCCGCCGACCAGGATGAGCACGGTGATCAGCATGAGCAGCATGCTGACCCAGCCGCCGTTGGAGTAGTGCCAGTAAGGCATGACTGTTCCTTTCGATCAGTGGCTCCGGTAGCGCACTTCGCGGGTCGCCGGCGTCCCGAGCGGTGCGAGGACCTCGTCGAGGTTCCGGCGCGGGGTCGCGGGCAGGGGATCGGCGTTGACCGGGGCCCAGCCGGTCCGCAGCACCATCTGCGGGAAGGTGCCGCCGGTGACCAGGTCGCGCACCTTCGTCCTGGTGTCCGCGACTTCCAGCGGTTCGGTGAGCGGAGAGGTGGCCAAGCCCAGGCTGGTAGCGGCGAGCAGCACCGCGCTGGTGGCTTCGCCCGCGCGAAGTCGCGACATGGCGTCGTCCGAAGCCGTGCTCAGCACGAGGAGCACGGTCTCGTCCGCTTCACCGGTCGAGCCTTCGGGCTGGCCGAGCAGGGGGTCGGCGAACGCACGCGCGGGCAGGGCGCCGGGGGTGTCGTCCTGTGCGGGTGCGTTCGCCGACGGGACGCCGTCGGGAGCGGTGTGCCTGCCGCTCCAGGCGGCGAGTTCGGTGCGGTACGCCGGGTCCGCCGCGTGGACCTCGGCGGCTTCGAAGATGGCGCGTGCGAGGTGGTAGCGGGCGGCGTCGAGGGCGGGACGCAGGATGGCGCCTTCGTCGGCCGCGTGCCGGGCGAGGGTTTCGAGGTGCCCGGTGGGCACGGTCCAGGAGCTGTGCCTGCGCCGGTCGGTGCGGCGCCGGGGAATGGCGGCGGCCAGCGTGATGTCCTCCTGGGTCGGCTCGTGCCGGTGCAGCTCGACGGACGCCAGGTGGTCCGGCTCCGCCGGATTGGGCAACCGGTGCACCTCGGCCCGCCAGCCCAAGGCCGCGAAGCCGACCCGGAGGTGGTGCAGCGCCGTGCCGCAGCTGAGCATCAGGTCCCGGCCGTCCGGATCGGTTCCGGCCAGCTGCCGGACCCGGTCGGCGTAGAGGTGGACGGTGCGATCTCCGACGCGCCATTGCCAGGGTTGCGAGTTGTGCACCGAAGGGGCGCGGCCGGCCAGGGCCACCGCGGTTTCGACCGTGTAGTCGTCGGGAAGGCCGTGGTCCATCGGAAACCTGCCTCTGCTCAAGGGGGAAGGGGCCTCGTTTCATGGTTCTCCGGACGCTGTGTGTCGTGGAGGGCCAGAGGGCCCGGTTCGCCGGGCCGTTCGTTGCTGTTCTCCCGTGCGGCCGCGCAGGATCGTCGGAAGGGTCCGCTGCCCGCAAGGAGGCGTCCCATGAGTTCCCCCGTCCGCGTCGAGGCTTCGCTCGATCCTGATCTGTCCCGCTGGCTGTGGCTGGTGAAGTGGTTGCTCGCGATCCCGCACTATCTCGTGCTCGCGGTGCTGTGGCTCGCGTTCGTGCCGCTGACGACGGTGGCGTTCTTCGCCATCCTGTTCACCGGGCGGTATCCCCGGGCGATCTTCGAGTTCAATGTCGGGGTTCTCCGCTGGGCGTGGCGGGTGCACTACTACGCCTACGCCGCGCTGGGCACGGATCGCTACCCGCCGTTCACCCTGGCCGACGATCCCGGCTACCCCGCCCGGCTCGAGATCGACTACCCGGAGCGGCTTTCCCGCGGTCTCGTGCTGGTGAAGTGGTGGCTGCTCGCCATCCCGCACTACCTCGTCGTCGCTCTCTTCGCCGGGGGCGGGCTGTGGCTGTGGAACACCTCGGACGACGGCTTCCAGTGGGGAGCGGGCGGATTGATCGGGATCCTGGTGCTCATCGCGGGCGTCGTCTTGCTGGTACGCGGCGAATACCCCAGGCCGATCTTCGACTTCGTACTCGGCATGGATCGGTGGGTGATCCGCGTAGGCGCGTACGCCGCTCTCATGACCGACGAGTACCCGCCGTTCCGGTTGGACTCGGGCGGTACCGAACCCGACCCGCCGGTCGCCGGCCCCGCCGAACCGGCACGGCACCGTCCGGGTACGGCGGGGTGGACGCCCGGTCGTGTCGTGTCGGTCGTGATCGGAGTGGCGCTCGCCGTTCTGGCGACCGGTCTGATCAGCGGAGGTGCGGCCTCGCTGTGGCTGGATCGGGCCGATCGCGACAACGACGGATACCTGACGGTCTCGAGTGCCTACAGCACCGATACCGCTGCCTTGGCGAGTGAACGGTTCACGTTCGTCGCCACCGCGGCCGGCGATGTACCCGTCACGCGTGCGCTCGGCGACATCCGCGTACGTGTGACCGCTCTCGGCCCGAAGGACGTTTTCGTCGGTGTCGCGCCGGCTCCGGCGGCGGAACGCTATCTGAGTGGGACCGACCACGCGACGGTCACCGATCTCGCTTCGGGCGAGCTGGCCGTACACCGCTCTACGGAGTCGCCGGTGCTCCCGTGGGAAGTGGGGATCTGGACGGTGTCGGCGGTCGGCCCGGGCACACAGACGATCACCTGGCCGGACCAGGCCGGTGACTGGACCATCGTGGTGATGAACGCCGACGCCTCGGCCGGCGTGGACGTGCGCGCGGAGGCGGGCGCGACCGTACCGATACTCGGCTGGTTGTCCTGGGTCCTGCTCCTCTCGGGGGCGCTGCTGCTCGCCGCCGGGGTGGCGCTGGCCGCGGTCGCCGTCACCCGTGTCTCGAACGAACTTTCACCGATCAGCCAAGGAGAATCGTGATGCAGGTACTCGTGGTGTTCGAGTCGATGTTCGGCAACACCGAGATCATCGCCAGGGCGATCGGCAAGGGCCTGGCCGCCTCTTGCGAGGTCGACGTCGTGAACGTCGACGACGCCCCGGTCCAGTGGGACGGCCTTGGCCTTCTCGTCGTCGGAGGCCCCACCCATGCGCACGGCATGACCCGCCCCGGGACACGCAAGAGCGCGCGGCAGGAGGTCGAGGGCGGAGTCCGTTCCGCGACCGGCGTACGGGAGTGGTTGAGTGCCTTGCCGCCGGCGTCGCGGCGGGTGCCGGTCGCGGTTTTCGACACGAGACTTCGCCGGGCTCGGTGGCTCACCGGTTCCGCCGCGGTCGGTGCGCGGAAGCTGCTGCTGAAGCGCCACGGGGTTCCGTTGCTGCCGCCGGAGAGCTTCTTCGTGGACGTCGGCAAGAACGCCACGATCCTGTGCGATGGCGAGCAGGAACGAGCCGAAGCCTGGGGTGCCCGGCTCGCGGCACGCCTTCTGGAGACCGCGGCCGGATGACCCTCACGGGTGAGAAAGCACCCACCAGGCGACGAGCAGGCCACCCGAGTTGGTCGCGCAGTGCAGGAGCGCGGGCGCCAGTACGCCCTTTCCCCAGTGCCGCCACCAGTACAGGAAGATCCCGGCGCCGGCCGCCGCGACCATCGCCAGGACCGAGATCAGCGGAAGCGGGAGACCGCCCATGGTGGCGCCGACCGCGGCGTTGCGGACCAAGGCGAGCGAGGGCAGCAGATGCCACAGACCGAACAGGGCGGCGGCGCCGAGGACCGGCGCCCAGCGCCAGCGCTCGCCGGCACCGAGCAGCGCGGGGAGAACGCCGCGGAAGGCCACTTCCTCGACAAGGACAGTGCCGAGCGGAATACGGAGCAGGGCGAGCCACAACAGCTGACCGATCCCCGGCGTCCCGACCCTGCCGTCCTCGAAGAACGTCCGGAGGGCGGGAACGGCCAGCGCCACCGCGAAAACGAGGCCGACCAGCCCGGCGCCCACGAGGCCGATGACGGCGGCGCGGCCGAGGGTATGCCTGCCGAGACCCATGGACGCGAGCCGCAGGCCGGAGAACCTGGCCACGGCGATCAGCACGGCAGCCGTCACGACACCGCACACGGGATACGCCCACCCTGGCAGCACCCGGTTCGCGAGCACCGTGGCGGCGGCGAGCAGCAGCACCGAGACGATGACGGCCAGAACCCGGCGAGGGAGCCGTATATCGATTGG
Organism: Amycolatopsis sp. NPDC043889; assembly: GCF_056435645.1. Lineage (NCBI taxonomy): Bacteria > Bacillati > Actinomycetota > Actinomycetes > Pseudonocardiales > Pseudonocardiaceae > Amycolatopsis > Amycolatopsis sp. NPDC043889. The sequence continues at coordinate 97,697 of NZ_JBWKEC010000002.1, read as the reverse complement.
TTGCGTTCGGTCAGTTTGATCGTCGTGGTGCTCTGGCACTGGGCGTTCACCATCCTGCGGTGGTCACCGGACGGGCCGATGCCCACGAGCCCGCTCGGGTTCTTCTCGGGTTTGTGGATCTTCACCTGGCTTCTGCAGGTGATGCCGATGTTCTTCTATGTCGGGGGATACGTGCACCTGGTGTCCTGGCGACGGGCGCGGGCACGCGGGGAGTCACTCTCGCGATACGTCCGGCACCGGATCAGGCGTCTCGTCGTGCCGGCCGGAGCCCTGGTGCTGATCTGGACGGCTTTCGGTGTGACGGCGGCGTCCCTGTCCAATCTACGCTGGATTCGCGGAGCGGTGCTGTTGATCATCAGCCCGTTGTGGTTTCTCGCGGTGTATGTCGTTCTTCTGGCCGTGCTGCCGGTGAGCCTGTGGCTGCACCGGAAGTTCGACGTCGTGGTCCTGGTCTGGCTGGGTGGTGCCGCACTCGGCGCCGACGTGGTGCGATTCCGCTACGGCGTCGACGAGGCGGGCTGGGTGAACATGATCGCGGTCTGGGGTCTCGCCCATCAGGCCGGTTTCTTCCATCGACGGCTCGTCGACGCACCGCGGCGGTGGGGGCATGCGTTGCTTTGGACGGGCCTGTTCGGTCTGGCGGGCTTGGTGTTCTCCGGTCTGTACCCGGGTTCGATGGTCGGCGTTCCCGGGGACCGGTTGTCGAACATGGGGCCGCCGACGTTCGTGATCGTCGCGCTGCTGACGTTCCAGATCGGCTTCGCCGAGGTGACCCGCCCGTTCTTCGAACGACGGCTCGCGAGGCGGCGCTGGCGCCGGTTCATCGGTCTGCTCGACCACTACGCGCTGCCGCTGTTCCTCTTCCACACCACCGGGATGGCGCTGGCGAAGGCCTGCGTCTACTTCATCTTCGGGAACGGCCTCTCCGACGACCGGCTCCCTGATCTGATCTGGTGGCTGCAACGGCCGATCGCGGTACTCGGTTCGTTGTTGTGCACGCTCCCATTTCTGGTGCTCTTCGGAGGAGGGCGGATCGTGGCACGATTGACAGGTAAGGCAAACGTGGCGTGATCGGCGTTTCGGGTTCTCTTGAGCCGAAAGTGAGAAGTGTCGTGTCCGATGGCCGGCCCGGGTTGGCGTCACGGTTGTTCCGGCGTCACCAGGGACCACATCGGCGGGTGGTGAGGGCCTCCTTCCCCGCCTTCAGGGTCTCGGCAAAGTCGGCTATCCGCTTGTGGGCGTGAGTGGCGTTTCGGGTTATCGATGGGTAAGACAAATATCGCGTGACCGAGCCTCTGCGGTGAAGGACCCGTCCGCTTGGTCAAGGCAGAGAGGTGGCAGACAGCTGCACTCTGTGTGTCCACAAGGGACGCTTTCCAGTGACGAAATGTCTGCTTCAAAGCCATATGCCCGTTTTGGCGAGGGGGTCGTGAGTGGCAAGTAGGGTTCTAACCCTCTTTGCCGCTCACGACCCCCATCGACAACCGTGCAAATCGCTCAATTCGGGCACTGGCACCTCGAGAAGCGTCCCTTGTGGACAGTCGGGAAGGTGTCTTTTCGGCGAGTCCCGCTCCAGTCGCCAACTGCGGCACGCCACGTTCGCCTTACCTCGCTATAGAACCCGAAACGCCACTCGCGACCATGACAAAGTAGAACCCTCGAAAACCGTACAGATGCGCATCAAACGGAAATCCAGCTGTCGGCTGGCGTCCTTTGTGGACACTGTCCGTTCAGGCACCCTGTCGCCTGCCCCGTTCGAATCACCGAGAGCGGCACCGGCCGGCGTTTATGCGACTTTCTCGGGACCAGAGTCGGCAAGGAGGCCCTCACGACGCCGGTGCGCCTGTCGCGACACACTTCGGGGCGCCTTCGGCTTACCCCTCGATAACCCGAATAGCCACTCACGACCCGCGCCCGGCGAGGGCCGTAGCTCTCTTCATCGCATCGGACGCGGCGAAGGGAGGCCTTCACCCCACCACCGAGCCCGCCCAGCACACGACACGTTCGACTCGCGGCTCAGCTCCGCCAACAGGCTCTGAGACGTGAGGACCTTCGGCCCTCCATCGACGACGGCATGAGGAGGACGGTGAACGGCGTGTGACCGAGAGAGTCGTGACCGGATACACCGGGCGGCGGGGCGGAAGGCGGGAACCCATGCATGCGCAGCGAGGAGACTGGCTGGTCATCAAAGGTCCGGTGGTCGGGAAACCGGACCAGCGTGGCCTGATCATCGAGGTCCGCAATCCGGACGGAACACCGCCCTACGTCGTGCGCTGGCCACAGGACGACCACGTGTCGACGGTCTTTCCCGGCCCCGACGCCGTTGTCGTGACGGAGGCGGAGCAGAACGCCGCGGACGAGGCGGAGCGCGCCCGGCTCGCGGCCGCGAGGGAGGCCATCGCCGTGCGGCACTGGTCGTGACCGGTGACCGTCGGCCGCGCCGCCCGATCAGCGCGCAGGACAGGTTGTGGCTCAAGCTGGACGAACCCGCCAACCCGATGCTCATCACGGCCGTGCTGTGGACGGCGAGCGAAGTGGATCCTGAGCGCCTGAAGCGGGTGGTCGCCGACCGGCTGGTCGGATGCTATCCGGTGTTCACCCGGCGTCCGGTCCGCGAAGGTGGTGCCTGGTATTGGGAGGACGACCTGGAGTTCAGCCTGGACAGGCATCTGACGGTGAGCGAGCTGCCCGCGCCCGGGACCAGAGAGGTCCTGCAGGACCTGGTCGCGGCGCGAAGAGGCCGGCTCCTCGACCCGGAGCATCCTTTGTGGACGATGGAGCTCTACCGTGGCTACGGCTCGGGGTCGGCGGTCGTCCTGTGCTCGCACCACGCCATGGCGGACGGCATCCGCCTGGTCCAAGTCCTGTTCGGATTGTTCGACCCGGTGGACGGGGACGACAGGCCGGTGAGGATCGGCGGGGTGGGGCCGCGTGGGACCGACTTTTCCCGCGCGCCTTCCAGAGCCGCGGCGAAGGTGGTGAAGGCACTCAACGGGTTCGGTGAGCGGCTGGAGGGACCGATCGCGCGCGTGACCCTGGGCTGGCCGTTGCTCGGCCTGACCGCGGCCGCGGGGCTCACCGGGGCGGTCGCCGAGATCGTGACCACCGCCTTGCCGTCACGTCCGGCCACCGTGGTGAGATGGTTGATGGCGCAGGGATTCACCGCGCGCAACACCGTCGACGGTGTGGTCGGGCTTCTGGCGCCCGCCGCGCCCTGGTCGGGAGACCCGGGACCGGAAAAGGCCGCGGCCTGGGGAGACGCCGTGCCGTTGGAGCTACTCGCCGATGTGGGCCGCGCCACCGGAACAAGCGTGAACGACGTGTGCGTCGCCCTGGTCATGGCCGCGTTCGAGCGGTACGCCCGAGAAGCCGATCCGGGGCGGGGCGAGGCGGAACTGAATTGGCTCATCCCGGTGAGCCGTTCGGACTTCGATGCTTCACTTCCTCCGGAACTCGGCAACGATTTCGCGCTGATACTGGCAGGTTTTCCTCTGCGGCAAAAGAACTTCCGGGAGCGGTTGGATGGCGTGCATCGCCGTGTCTCCGGTATTCGCGAGTCGCTGGAGCCGGTCCTCACGTTCGGTGTCCAGTGGCTGGCGGGCAGGGCACCGGAGGTGGTCTCGGAACCGTTGACGCGGTTCTTCGCGGCCAAGACGGTGGGCGTGCTGACCAATGTCCCTGGACCGCGCCGGCCGGGCGAACTCGCCGGGGCCCGTGTCGAAGGCGTCGTGGGCTGGGCGCCGTGCAGCGGGAAGCAGGCCGTCACGGTCTGTGTGTTCAGCTACGCGGGTTTCGTGCGATTCGGTTTCGGGACTGATCGGTCACTCGTGCCCGACCCCGGACTGCTGGTCGCCGCGCTGGAAGACGCGGTGACCGACGCCGCCGCGCTCACGAACCGGTGAGCGCGGCGGCGCGCTCGGCGATGGTGCCGAGCAACGCGCGGGTGGTGAGCCGGGCCCCGGGCCGGATCGCGTGCCAGTAAAGCGCTATCGCGTGCCGGGCGGCCGGGTCGGTGACGGTGATCCTGGTCTCGATGGTCAACCGGCAGCCCTTTTCCTCCCGTGGTGTCACGGAGAACCCCACGGCGATCGTGCCGCTGTGGGGATGGGTGAAGTCGCGAAAGGACTCCGCCGTGACCTCGTACCACTCGGGAACGGCGGTCCAAAATCGCCCGGCGGCACCCAGGACCATCTCCTGCCCGGGCCGCTCGCCGAGAAAAGCGCATCGTTCACCGAGCATGGTCTCGCCGAGATCGGGAAAGTGCCCGTGCTCGCGGAGCGCTTCGGGGAGGCCTCGCGCGTGGACGAGCGTCCGGACCCACGGCGAACGCACGTCCGCGGCCCGGAGCTCGCCGATCGCCCGGTACAGCGCGTCGGCTGGAACGTCGACCCGCGAGGTCTCCGTGAGAACGAAGGCCGGATGTGGCGCGAAGACGTCGAGCAGCGTGGGGTGGCGGCCGGTACTCACCGCGCCTCCGGACACGCGTTCTCGGCATCTCGAGCGATCGTCCGCAACGTCGCGGCGTGAATGGCCCTGATGAACGGCGAGGCCACGGCCCAGTACAGCCGGAATCGGGAGAGACTCGCGGAGTCCGTGAGTGTGACCCGGATGTCGTAGGACAGCAGGGAGCGCCGTTCACCGTATCGGCGGACGGACAACGACAGCACGATCTTCCCGTAACCCGGTTCGAGGAAGCCGGCGAACTCACCGGGCTCGACTCGCCGCCACTCGATCACCGGTCGCCAGAACTTGCCCGCGACGCCCGCGGCCAGTTCGGCGCCGGGTCGTTCACCGAGGATGACCCAGTCGGAATCCGTCGTCATGTCGTCGAACGTGAGCCGGGTGGGCACCGACGGGCCGCGACGGCGCCGGAATCGCTCGGGCAGGCCACGAACCCAGCCCGCGGCGCGAACGAGCGGGCCGCTCACCTCCATGAAATCGAATCCGCGTATCGCGGCGTAGGTCGTGACGGTGTCGGCGTCGACCACTCGGTGGCGGAGCACGGAAAAGGCGGGTTTCGGTGCGAACCGGCCGGCCAGTAGTTCCGCGGTGGCCGTCGATGGCGAGCGCGTTCCGCTGATGGGCATCGCGGGGTCTCCTCTCCGGAAAGACAAAGGGTTCTCCGAACCCGTGCACGGCGGGAGGGCCGAACGTCCCGCACCGGGCGGGCCAACGACCCGGCGTATCGGGGCGCCAGGCACTGACCTTCCCGCCACGACGAAGGCAGGCTTGGCCGTAGCACTTCGTGGAAGGCGGTCGAGAGATGGCAGAAGGGTTCGACGACAGCCGGTCGAAGCCGGTGGTGGCCGGAATCGATGGCTCGTGGTCGGCCGTGGAGGCGGCGCGCTGGGCCGCCGGAGAGGCTCGCCGTCGCGGACTTCCGTTGCGGCTCGTGCACGCGTACGAATCGGCCGGACGTGACTATCCCACTCTGGAGGTCACCGCGGCGGAGGTGCGTGAAGCCATGCGGGAGACCGGGATCGTGCGCTTGAGTGCCGCCGGGAAGACCGCCGCGGCCGCCGCGCCCGGCCTGGACATCACGACCGAGGTCGTGGAGGGAGACACGAGGGAGGTACTCGTCGAGGAATCGCGACGGGCTGCCCTCGTGGTCCTCGGTTCGCACGGGCTCGGAAGCGTCGGCAGATTCCTGCTCGGCTCTTCGGGAATCGCGCTGGCGGCCCGCGGACAGTGCCCGCTCGTGGTCGTCCGGGACGGTGACGCGCGTCCAGGTCCGGTACTGGTCGGTGTCGACGGCTGGCCCGACTCGGCGGCCGCCGTGCGATTCGCCTTCCAGGAGGCATCGGAGCTGGGAACCTCGGTGACCGCACTCAGAACGTGGAGTGAGCTGGGCCCGGTCGAGCCGGGCGTGCGGCGTCTCGGCGGATCGAGAGCCGTCCACGACTCCGCACGGCGTGCCTTGGCCGCCGAGGTGTCCTCGGTGGCACACGAGTACCCGGGTGTTCCCTTCGGTTGCGTGGTGGTCCGAGGACGAGCGGGCAAGGTCCTCCGGGAATACGGCGAACGAGCGGGCCTGATCGTGGTCGGAACCCGTGGCCGGAGCGGATTCGCCGGGATGCTGCTCGGCTCGGTGAGCCAAGGCCTGGCAAGCCGGGCACCGTGTCCGGTCGCCGTCGTCCGGGTGGACACCGGGATTCGGAATTCGCACTCCAAGGAAGGAAGCAGCACATGAACGACGTCGAGAACGCGCGCGCGGCCAAGGAGGCACGGGACGCGATCGCCGCCGGATCCGGTCCGTCCCGTTCTTCGGCTGAACTGGCGGAGGCGGCGATGCGGAGATATTTCGCCGCGGAGTCCTATCGCGCTCGGAAGCGCGAGGAACCGTCCGAAGAGGACGAAGAGGACGAAGAGCGTCCGTCATGACCGGAATGGCCGTCCGCGACGTCATGACCCGGGAGGTCTGCTCGGTGCGGAAAGGTACCCCGATCGCGGATGTCGCCGGAACCCTCGCGGGCCGGGGAATCAGCGCCGTTCCCGTCGTGGACGACGATCGCGATGTCGTCGGTGTCGTTTCGGAGGCCGACCTGTTGCTCAGACATGTCGAGTCGGTCGGCACGCCGCGGCCACGGGTGCCGGGTATCCGCTCGAAAGCGGACGGGCGTACGGCGGCGGACGTGATGAGCACCCCCGCGATCACCGTCGAAGCCGACCTTCCGGTCACGGAGGCCGCCCGGTTGATGGTGGGCAATCGGGTCAAGCGGCTGCCGGTGGTCGACCGCTACGGCAAGCTGACCGGGATCGTCAGCCGGGCCGACCTCGTGCACGCCTTCGTCCGGACGGACGCGGAGATCCGGGACGAGGTCCTGCGGGACATCTCGGAACTGGCCCGTCGCCCGTCGCGGGGTGAGGTGCGGGCGGAGGTGGAGAGCGGGATCGTGACCCTGCGAGGTGAGGTCGAGCGACGGAGTCAGGCGGTTCTGCTGGCGGCGCTGGTGCGTCGCATCGCGGGCGTCGTCGAGGTAGTCGATCGCGTCCGGTTCGGGTGGGACGACGAGGCGAACAGGCCGGCCGGATGACTGAGTGGTCACCATCGCCGCCCCGGTGGCCTCCGTCTCGTGAAACGCTTCTCCTGGCCGGGGTGCTGACGATGCTCGCCGCGGGTGGGATCGCCCGCGTCGTGAGCCCGGTGGCGGCTTCCGTGCTGTGGGCGGCCGCCACCGCGGTGATGTTCGTACCCGCGACGCTCTGGGTACTCGCCGACCTGCGGGCGGGCAGGTGGGGAGCCGACGTGCTCGCCGTGCTCGCGCTGGGCGGCACTGTCGCGGTCGGGGAGTACCTCGCCGGGGCGATCATCGCGGCGATGGTCGCGACCGGCCGGCTGCTCGAAGCGGCCGCGCGTCGCCGGGCCGGACGCGACCTCTCCGCGCTGCTGGCACGGGCGCCGGCCACGGCCCATGTGCGCCGAGGCGACCTCGTCGAGGACGTTCCGGCCGCTTCCGTGCTACCGGGCGACGTGGTCGTCGTGCTGCCCGGCGAGGTCGTTCCGGTGGACGGGCTGGTCCAGGGTGCGGGGATCTTCGACGAGTCCGCCCTGACCGGAGAAGCGGAGCCTGCCGATCGTTCGGGGGAAGAGGTCCGCAGTGGTGTCGTCAACGCCGGCGCCGTCGTCGAGGTGTCGGCCTCCGCGACCGCCGACGCCAGCACCTACGCCGGAGTCGTCCGGCTCGCGGAGCAGGCCGCCTCGGCCACCGCGCCGATCGCGCGGCTGGCGGACCGGGTGGCGGTCTGGTTCCTGCCGACGGCACTGGTGATCGCCGCCCTCACCTGGGTGTTCACCGCGGATCCGACACGCGCGGTGGCGGTACTCGTCACCGCCACGCCCTGCCCGCTGCTGCTCGCCGTACCGGTCGCGGTGACCGGCGGAATGTCCCGGATGGCGCGGTCGGGGGTGGTCGTCAAGGACGGTGCCGCGCTGGAACTGCTCGGCCGGGTCCGCACCCTCGCGATGGACAAGACCGGCACCGTGACCGCGGGCCGTCCGGAGATCACCGCGGTGGTCTGCGCACCGGACGACTCGGCCGATCGCGTTCTCGGGATCGCCGCGGCGGTGGAGGAGTTCTCACCGCATGTGCTCGCCGGATGTGTCGTGCGGGCGGCGAGGACCGCCGGAGTCGCGGTCCCGCCCGCCGAGGTCGTGTCCGAGACACCGGGGCGCGGGGTCGAGGGGACGGTGAACGGGAAGAGGGTCCGGGTGGGCAGGCGGTCCGGAAGCCTTCTTCCCGGCTGGGCGCTTGGCGTGGAACGACGAGGAAGGCTCGACCTGGCCTCCGTGATCTGGGTCGAGCAAGATGAGAAGCCGGTCGCCGCGCTGCTGGTGCGGGACGGGCTCAGGCCGGACGCGGCCCGGACGCTGCGCCGTCTGCGTTCGGCGGGACTGACGCGGATCGTCCTGCTCACCGGCGATCGCGTCGGCAACGCGGAGGAGGTGGCGGCGCTGCTCGGACTCGACGACCTGCACGCCGAATGCTCCCCGGCGGACAAGATCTCGTTCGTGCGCGGGGAAAGCGAGCGCGCGGTCACCGCCATGGTCGGGGACGGGATCAACGACGCGCCGGCCCTCGCTGCCGCGGATGTCGGTATCGCGCTGGGCTCGCGCGGTTCGACGGCCGCGGTCCAGGCCGCCGACGCGGTGATCTTGGACGACCGCATCGACCGGCTTGCCGATGCGGTGGACATCGCGCGCCGGGCGAGGCGGCTCGCGGTGGAGAGCGCCGGGATCGGCACCGGCTTGTCGGTGCTCGCCATGCTCGCGGCGGCGGGCGGATGGTTGGCACCCGTGCTGGGGGCGTTGGTGCAGGAGGGGATCGACATCGCCGTCATCGGGAATTCGCTCCGGGCTCTTCTCGCTCCGCGAGCGTCTCGCCCGCGCGCGCCGGAAGGGTTGGTCGGGCGATTCGCCGGTGAGCACGAAACCTTGCTGCCGGTCCGTTCCGCGGTACGCCTGGCCGCCGACGCACTGGCCGAGGGCGCGGGGCAGGACGCCGACGACGCGGTCCGGCACGCCGGCAAGTTGCTCACGGAGCGGCTTCTGCCGCATGAACGGGCCGAGGAGGAACAGCTGTATCCGGCGCTGGCCGAAGTGCTGGGAGGCCCGGACAGTACGGTCACGATGAGCCGGGAGCACGCCGAGATCGAGCGGTTGATCCGTCGATTGCGCAGGCACCTCGACGAGGCGCCGGACGGCATCCGATCGGACCAGGTCGATGACCTCCGGGCGACGCTCTATGGCCTCGACGCGATTCTCACCCTCCACTTCGCGCAGGAGGAAGAGGCCTACTTCACGCTTTGAGGGACGGCATGTGGTTGTCGTCGCTTGGCCGGCTCTCGCCTCTGCGTTCAGTGCGGGCCCAGAGACGTAACTCGCGTGCTCAGAGACGTAACTCGCGTGCTCAGAGACGTAACTCGCGTGATCAGAAGCGTAACTCGCGTGCTCAGAGACGCTGACCACCGGCGATCCGAGGGCGGTGGTCCAACGCGGTCACTTCGAACGCCCACGCCAGGTCGTCGGCTCCGACCACACCGGCCAGACCGCCGGCCCGGGTGACCAGGACGAGATCGCGGCCGGATCGGGGAAAGCCACGCTCCATCAGCGCGGCCACCGGTGCGTCGACGCCGACGACCGTGACCGCCCGATCCTTCCCCGCGACGTCGGTGATCCTGGTCGCGCACCGGGCGTCGGCGGGCACCTTGAGCAGATCGCCGAGGCTGACGACGCCGAGAGGAACGCCGTTGAACGACAGGACCGGAAAAACACGTTCGTGACTCGCACCCGCGGCGTATTCGGCGAAGGCGTCCACTGTCCACCAGCCGGGTGCGATCACCGGTGCGGAGTTCATGATGTCGCCCACCAGCAACCCGCCGAGCCGTTCGCGCAACGGACCGGCGGCGAACTCGGCCTGTGCCGCGAAGATCAGGAACCAGCCGAGCAGGACGAGCCAAAGGCCGGTGAACTGCCCCAGGAAGACCAGTTGCGCGAAACCCGCCATGGCCAGGACGGCTCCCAGCACTTGACCGGACCTGTCGGCGATGGCGCCTGCCCGGGCACGGTCACCCCGCCGCCACCAGATGACCGCTCGCAGGATCCTGCCGCCGTCCAGCGGCGCGCCGGGCAGCAGGTTGAACACCGCGAGCAGGAGGTTGCTGACCCCGAGCCAAGCCAGGCCGCCGACCGGCAACGGCGGCAGGGCACCCGCGGCCAGGAAGGCGCCACCGAGTGCGGTGCCTCCGATCAGCAGGCTGGCGAGCGGGCCCGCCACCGCGATCCGGAAATCGGCTTTCGGCGTCGGTGGTTCACCCTCGAACTCGGCCATGCCACCGAGCATCCACAGCGTGATCCGCCTGACCGTCACACCGTGGAGCCGCGCGACCGTGGCGTGGGAAAGCTCGTGGAGAAGAAGCGAAACGAGGAAGCCCGTCGCGGTGAGCCCACCGGTCACCCAGTACCACGTGGTGTTCGCGCCGGGAGCAGCTTGAGGCAGGACGGCCGACGCCAGGAGATCGGTGATCAGGAGGAGCACGACGAGTACCGACCAGTGGGCTCGTACGACGACTCCGGCCCACCGGCCGAGCGGGATGGCAGTGCGGAACATCGGGTCCCCTTTCCCGGGCGTCGCTGTCCGGTGTTTTCGCGGAGCGGACCCCCAACGGTTCTCGGGACACGGACGGTCGACTAGGGCCGAACAGCCTCGGTCACAGGGCCGTCCGCCGAGCCGGGACCTTCGGCACTTTCGACCGGTGCCGCCGCCGGAACACGGTGGATCCCTCGGACGGACAACGAACCAAGGAGGTTCGAATGCAGGGGAAACGCTGGACCGTGGAGATCTTCATCGACGAGCACGAAGCGCAGACGCGAGCGACCGCGAGACTGGTCAACCGGGATGACACCGGCTTGACGGGCGTGGGAGCCGCGCGACTCAATCCGGTGGACGCGAATGTGCCCGAGATCGGTGACGAACTGGCCGTCTCCCGTGCGTTGAGCGAGCTCGCACACCGGTTGCTCGACGCGGCCGCGGCGGATATCGAGGGCGTCACCGGCAAACCCGTTCATCTCGGCCGCTGACCCGCCGAAGCCCGGCGTGGGGACGAAGTCCCGTCGCGCCGGGACCTTGGACAGCAGAGCGGCGACCGCACCTCCGGCGAGCATGGATTCCATGGAAGGCCAACGTCCGGAGGGAAAGCGATGACCTACGTACGCGACTTGTCGACGGTCAGCCTCGCCGACGCCGAATCGGCGGGCGGCAAGGGCGCGAATCTCGGTGAGCTGATCACCGCCGGATTCTCCGTCCCTCCAGGGTTCGTCGTGCTTCGCGAGGCGTACCTCGCTTCGCTCGACGAAGCGGGTGTGCGCGGTGAGATCGCGGATCTGCACGAGAAGGCGCTCGCGTCCGCGGACGCGCCGGAGCAGCTGTCAGGCCTGTGCGACCAGTTGCGCGTTTTGGTCCACCAGGCGGGGATGACGGCCGGTGTCCTGACCGACGTGATCGATGCCTATCACGGGATCGGGCAGTCGACGCCCATCGCGGTCCGGTCCTCGGCGACGGGCGAGGACGGCGCGGAAGCCTCGTTCGCCGGAATGAACGCCAGTTTCACCAACGTGTGGGGCGACAACGCCGTTCGTGAGCGGATCGTCGACTGCTGGGCGTCGTTGTTCTCGCCCAGGGTGATCGGATACCGGGCCGGCCGTGGCTTCACCGGCGAACCCGCGATCGCCGTGGTGGTGCAGAGAATGATCACCGCCGATCGCTCCGGGGTCATCTTCACCGCGGACCCGCGCTCCGGCGATCGGGACCGTCTGGTGATCGAAGCGGTCTTCGGTCAAGGCGAAGCGATCGTTTCCGGGGCGGTCGAACCGGATACCTATCTGGTGGCCAAAGACGATCTTCGGCTGGTTTCGGCTCGGGTCGGCAGCAAGTCCCACAAGATCATCGCCGAGGTGGGCGGGGGAGACGTCAAAGTCGAGCTTCCCGCGCATACGGCGGGCCGCCGTGTCCTCGACGACGCGACCGTCCTCGAACTGGCGCGGCTCGCGACCAGGATCGAAGACCACTACGAAACGCCCCAGGACATCGAATTCGCCATGACGGGCAAGGAAATCTGGGTCGTCCAGTCCCGGCCGGTGACGACTCTTCCGTCCAGGCGAGAGCCGGCGCCGGACGTTCTCGTCACGGGGCTGGCCGCGTCGCCGGGCATCGGCGGTGGAGCGGTACGGGTGCTGCGTGATCCGGCCGAAGGCGGACAGCTGCGGGACGGCGAGGTGCTGGTCGCCCCGATGACCAACCCCGACTGGGTACCCGCCATCCGGCGAGCCTCGGCGCTGGTGACCGACGGAGGAGGGATGACCTGTCACGCCGCGGTCGTCGCGCGGGAGCTACGGGTTCCCTGCGTGGTCGGCACCGGCGACGCGACACGGGTCCTCGCGGGACGAGGACCCGTCACGGTCGACGGCACCACCGGCGAGGTGCGGTCCGGCTACGTCCGGCCGCCGGCGCGTACCGAACCCGTAGTGGTGTCCGCCGTGCCGGAGACGATCGGAACCAGGCTGTACGTCAACCTCGCCATGCCCGAACACGCCGAAGAGGTCGCCGCGCGGCAGGTCGACGGGGTCGGACTGCTTCGGGCGGAGTTCCTGCTGACCGAGGCGCTCGGCGGGCGTCATCCCCGTGACCTCATCGCCAAGGGCGAACAGGAGTCCTTTGTGGACTCGATGGCCGAGTCCCTGCTGCGGATCACGCGCCCCTTCGGCACACGCCCGGTCGTCTACCGGACGACCGACTTGCGCAGCAACGAGTTCCGCGGCCTCGCCGGGGGCGAGGCCTACGAAGCCGTCGAGAGCAATCCGATGATCGGCTACCGCGGCTGCTTCCGCTACGTACGGGAGAAGGACCTGTTCGACCTCGAACTCCGCACGCTCGCCAGGGTCCGCGAGCAGACGCCGAACCTGCATCTCATGATCCCGTTCGTCCGCACGAAATGGGAACTGGAGGCCTGTCTCGAGCTGATCGACGCGAGCCCGCTCGGACGGCAACGAGGCCTGCGTCGCTGGATCATGGCGGAGGTCCCGTCCGTGGTGCACTGGCTTCCGGAGTACGCCGGGATGGGCATCGACGGTGTGTCCATCGGCAGCAACGACCTCACCCAGCTGGTTCTCGGGGTGGACCGGGACTCGGCGGTCTGCGCGGAACTGTTCGACGAAGCCGACCCCGCCGTGCTCGACACCATCGAACGTATCGTCGGCACCGCGCGAGACGCCGGAATCACGTCCTCGCTGTGCGGGCAGGCACCTTCCGCGAAGCCTGGCTTCGCGGAGCATCTCGTGCGGTTCGGGATCACGTCGATCTCCGTCAACCCCGACGCGGTCGACGCGTCCCGGAGCGCGATCGCGGCCGCGGAACGCCGGGTCCTGCTGGACGCCGCCCGATGAACGCGATCGAGATCCGCGGCCTGCGGAAGAGCTTCGGCCGCACCAAGGCGCTGGACGGACTGGACCTGACCGTCCGGACCGGCGAAGTCCACGGATTCCTCGGTCCTAACGGTGCGGGCAAGACGACCACCCTGCGCCTTCTCTTGGGATCGCTGCGTGCCGACGGCGGGGAGATGCGAGTGCTGGGCGCGGATCCCTGGCGTGACGCCGTGTCGCTCCATCGGCGCCTCGCCTACGTGCCCGGCGAGGTGGCCCTCTGGCCGACCCTCACCGGCGGTGAGGTGATCGACCTGCTCGGCAGGCTCCGCGGCGGAATCGACCCACGTCTCCGCGATCGCTATCTGGACCTGTTCGACCTCGATCCGACCCGCAAGGGGCGCACCTATTCCAAGGGGAATCGCCAGAAGGTGGCCGTCGTGGCGGCGTTGGCCTCAGACGCCGAACTGCTCCTTCTCGACGAACCGACGGCCGGTCTCGATCCACTGATGGAGGACGCTTTCCGCGACTGCATCCGGGAGGAACGCGACCGCGGCCGGACCGTGCTGTTGTCCAGCCACATCCTCGCCGAGGCCGAGGCGTTGTCCGACCGCGTCAGCATCATCCGGGGCGGGCGCGTGGTCGACACCGGGAGCCTCGGCGAGCTCCGGCACCTGACGCGCACGTCGTTCACCGTGCGGCTGGCCGGGCCGCCGGACGGGCTCGCGGCCTTGCCGGGCGTCCACGACTTCGGCCACGACCGGGACACCTTCCGGATGACCGTCGACAACTCCGAACTCAGTGTGGTCCTAGCCGCGCTCAGCCGCCTCGGAGTCCTGGAACTGACGAGTCAGGCTCCGACCCTCGAGGAACTCTTCCTGCGCCACTATCGCGCGCCGGTCCTGGAGTCCCGATGAGCACAATGACCGGGACCGGCGTCTTGTTCCGCCTCGCCCTGCGCCGCGAGCGGCTACGAGTTCCTTTGTGGACACTCGCCTGCGCGGCGACCACCGCCGGAGCGGCCGCCGCCACCGCGGACCTCTATCCGTCGCAACGGGAACTGACCGTCTTGGCCGAGGCGGTCAACGCGGTGCCGGCGCTGGTCGCCTTCTACGGCCGCATCTACGACCCCACGTCGCTCGGTGCCGCCTCGGTGCTCAAGCTGACCGGTTTCGGTGCCGCACTGGTCGCGTTGCTGCTCATCACCACGGTGGTCCGCCACACCAGGGCGGAGGAGGAGTCCGGCAGGCTCGATCTGCTCGGCTCCGGCGTGCTCGGCAGGCACGCGGCGCTCGCCGCGGCGCTCGCGGTCACCGCCGTCACCGGACTGGCCGTCGGGATCCTGACCGCCGGTGGACTGGCCGTCGCGGGGCTGCCCTTGGCGGGCTCGGTGGCGTTGGGCGCCGGCTGGATGACGACGGGGTGGGCCTTCGGAGCGATCGCGGCGGTCACCGCGCAGTTATGCAGGTCCGCGCGGCTGGCGACCGGTATCGCCGGTTCAATCCTCGGGCTCGCCTATCTTCTGCGTGCCATCGGGGACTCCGGCCCGGAATGGCTGTCCTGGCTGTCCCCGATCGGCTGGGCGCAGCAGATCCGGCCGTTCGCCGGGGAACGCTGGTGGGTCATGGCACTTCCCCTCGCGTTCGCCGCCGTGCTGGTGCTGATCGCGGTCAGGCTGAGCGATCGCCGTGATCTCGGGGCGGGCCTGCTGGCCGACCGCGTCGGCCCCGCTCACGCCGGTCGTGGCCTGCGGAGCATCGGTGGTCTGCTCTGGCGGCTCAACCGAGCAGGTCTGCTCGCCTGGACGGCGGTCTACCTGGTGCTGGGCCTCGTCATCGGCAATCTGGCCAACGGTATCGGCAGGTTCGTCGACAATCCCAGGGCCGAGCAACTCATTCTCGCGTTGGGCGGGGAGAAGGCCCTTTCGGACGCGTTCTTCGCTCTGGAACTGGGTATCGCCGGAGTCGTCGTCTCGGTGTACGCGATGTCCGCGCTCACCCACTTGCACACCGAGGAAGAGGCACTCCGGGTCGAGCCGCTCCTCACCGCATCGGTCTCGCGGACCCGGTTGCTGACCGGCTACCTGGTTGTCGCGATCGCCGGAAGCGTGGTCCCGATGCTCGCGGCGGGCCTGGGCGCGGGACTCGCCAGCGGCCTGCAGACCGGGTACCCCGGCGCCGAGATCGGCAGGCTGACAGCGGCCGCGCTGGTGCAGCTGCCCGCGGTGTGGGTGCTGGCCGGGCTGGCCTGCGCCTTGTTCGGACTGTTTCCGCGCAAGCTCGGCCTGATCTGGGTGGTACTCGTGGCGATCGTCGTCGTCGGCGAGTTCGGCGTGCTCTTCGGCGTCCCTCAAGTGGTCCTGAACCTCTCGCCGTTCACCCACCTGCCGAACCTGCCGGGTTCGACGGAGGGCATGGCGTCCATTCCCTGGCTCGTCTTGGTCGCCTGCGCGTTGCTCGCGGCCGGTGTGGCGGGCTTCAGACGCCGGGACATCGCGGCTTGACACTTTCGGAAAGGAGAGCGAGATGAGCAAACGTCGTCGAGTGCGCGAGGTGATGCGCGGCCAGGTGCTCACCGTGCGACCGGAGACCCCGTTCAAGGCGATCACCGTCCTGCTCGCGTCGTGGGAAGTGAGTGGTGCGCCCGTGGTGGACGACGAAGGCAGGGTGGTCGGCGTCGTCTCCCAGCGTGATCTGCTGGAACGGGAGATCCAGCACCGGCTGCTGCGGTTCCGGCCCCGATTACGGCGCAAGGTGGAGGGAAGCCGAGCCGACGAGTTGATGACCCGGCCGGCGATCACCGTGGCACAGGATGCCGGGGTGGACGAAGCGATCCGGCTGATGGAGAACCATCGGGTGCATCGTCTGCCGGTCCTCGACGACGACGCGAAACTGGTGGGCATCGTCGGGAGATCAGACCTTCTGCGCGGCTTTCTGCGATCCGACTCGGAAGTGCGCGAGGAGGTCCGCACCGAGGTCGTCGAACGGGCGATGTCGATCGATCCGGACACGCTGTCGATCTCCGTGCACAACGGTGTCGTCACGGTGCGCGGTCAGGTCGAACGTACGGGCATGATCCCGGTGATCGTGGCGTTGATCAGGCGGCTCGACGGCGTGGTGGACGTCCGCGAACACCTCACCGCGGAGATGGACGACAGCCGCTTGCCGATCGAGGAACCGGTCGGTACAGGTGTCATCGAGGCGTTGAAGCGTCGTTCGTGACCGAACGCGGCCCGCTTCCGTCCGTTAGTGGCGTTTCCGGTCTATGGAGGGGCGAGGCGAATGCGACGTGGTGCATGTGACGTCGGATCGCGCCGCTGCGGTCCGACGTCCCCAAAGCGGCATTGGTGACACTGAGCGTCTCCAATGCCACATTGGGGACCTGCCCGGCTCTGGATTCCCGCTCACGCCCCTAGCGCGACCAGCCACTCCAAGCCCGCACCGAGGTGTTGCGAAAGTGGCTTTCGCAACACCGAGCAGGCCCCCCGTCAGCGTGTTCAGCCGCGGAAGAGGGCGACTTTGAGGGCGTCGCTTTCTTGGGGCCGGGCGAAGACGTCGTAGGCCTCGTCCATTTCGTCGAGCCCGAACCGGTGGGTGATGAACCTGGTCGTGTCGAGCCTGCCCGCGGCGAGCATCCGCAGCAGCATCGAGGTGCTCGACGTGTCGACCAGGCCCGTGGTGATGGTGATGTCGCGGATCCAGAGATCCTCCAGGTGCAACGTGGCGGGCGCGCCGTGGACACCGACGTTCGCGACATGTCCGCCTGGCCGGACCAGTTTCGTGCACAGTTCGAAGGTTTCCGGAACGCCGACCGCTTCGATCGCGACGTCCGCGCCGAGTCCGCCGGTGAGCTCGGCGATGACCGCTGCCGGGTTCTCGCCGGGCTGGAGGAGCACGTCCGCGCCGAAGGTCTTCGCGGCGGCGAGCCTGCTGGGTTCCTTGTCGATCACCACGATGGAACTCGGCCCGAACAGGTGCGCCGTGGTGATCGCGGCGAGCCCGATCGGCCCCGCCCCGACGATCGCGACG
Source organism: Amycolatopsis sp. NPDC043889 (assembly GCF_056435645.1). Classification (NCBI taxonomy): domain Bacteria; kingdom Bacillati; phylum Actinomycetota; class Actinomycetes; order Pseudonocardiales; family Pseudonocardiaceae; genus Amycolatopsis; species Amycolatopsis sp. NPDC043889. The sequence goes on along the minus strand of NZ_JBWKEC010000002.1, from coordinate 80,255 downwards.
CAGTCACCGGGCTGGACCCGTCCGTTGCGGGCGCCGACCTCGTAGGAGGTCGGCATGATGTCGGCCAGCATCAGCGCGGCCTCGTTCGCGACACCGTTCGGTAGCACGTAGGTCGAGGTCTCGGCGAACGGAACGCGCACGAACTCCGCCTGCACGCCGTCGATCCGGTGACCCAGGATCCAGCCGCCACCGCCGAGGCACTGCCCGTAGACGGCTTTCCGGCAGTATTCGCAGCGTCCGCACGCGGTGATACAGGAGATCAGCACCCGATCGCCCGGCTTCAAGGTCGTCACCGCCTTGCCGACCTCCATGATCGTGCCGACGGCTTCGTGGCCCAGGATCGTGCCAGGTGCCACGGCAGGCACGTCGCCTTTGAGGATGTGCAGATCGGTCCCGCAGATGGTGACCGCGTCGACGCGGACGATCGCGTCGGTCGCCGCGGCGAGCTCCGGCTGAGGCCGGTCGGTCCAAGCCCGCCGCCCCGGTCCGTCGTAAACGAGTGCCTTCATGTCTTCTCCTTGTTCGCGGAAGGGATTGCCGGTTCGAGCGTGTCGCCATGCGGCCACGCGACACAGAGCCCAAAGCCCCTGCGGGCCGCGACGTACGGCCGCATCACCACCGCGACGGGGTGCCCAGCGTCGACGGAGTCGGTATCCGAAACCGGTCGGCTGAAGGAGTGCTCCATGACGACATTCGGTTCCCGGCCGGTCGTCGCGGCGGTGAACGGTTCGGCTCACTCCATGGCGGCCGCGTTGTGGGCGGCAAAAGAAGCGTTGCTGTGCAAGACGGAGCTGCTGCTTCTGATGGCCTACGGCGTCGATGGCGGTCCCTTCGGGAATCGGTCGTTTCCGCCTGACACCTGGTTGAAAGCGAAGGAAGCCATCACCGGCGAAGTGCTGCACGAGTTCCGCGAGGCCTGTGAATCGGCGGTTCCCGAGGTAAAAGTGACCACCGCGGCAGTCGATACGGGCCCGGTCGCCGCGTTGACCGAAATCTCGGCCACGGCGCGACTTCTGGCGATCGGCGGGCAGTCCGTTGAGTGAGGAAGCACTCGCCTGGGCCTTCGCGGAAGCTTCCAACCGGAAGGCTCCCTTGGTCACCTTGCATGCGTGGCACGACGGCGATGTCGCAGGACTCTTCACCGGTGAAGGTGCTCTGCCTTTCCCCGGAGAATCGGTACGTGAGACCGAAAACCGCGTTCTGGGGCAGCGGCTCGCGGGTTGGCGCAAGAAATACCCGCAGGTACCTGTCGACCAAGTCGTCGTCAGGGACAAGCCGCGGCACCGCCTGCTCGAGCTGAGCGAGAAAGCTCGACTGGTGGTCGTGGGCACTCGTGGCCGAGGCGGTTTCGCCGCTCTGGCCGTCGGGTCGACGAGCCACGCCCTGATCCATCACGCGAAGTGCCCGGTCATGGTCGTCCGGGAGACGGGAAGGGCGCCCCGATGACTGAGGACCCGGCCTGCGCGCCGGTCGGCTCGCGCTCACTCGTTCCGTAACGGCAGGACTACGTCGGTGACGTAGTCGGCGGAGTCCGGCGTGCTTTCCGGACCACACAGGTACAACTCCCGTGGAGCTCCAGCGGGTTGGCGGCCGTTTTCACGAACCCATTCGTACACGGCTTCATACGCCGCACCGATCTTGTCGTAAGGCCCGTGATGCGAGGTGCGGGCGGCAGGTCCGCCGTCGAGGGTGACGATGTCGATATCGCCCTGCGACGGGAGGCTGCCGGTGATGGGCAGGTAGAGGTCGAGATCGAGTTCTTCGCCCGGCTGGAAATCGCCCGGATAGGCCGCTTGGGGAGGGCCGTTCGGAGCGCTACCTGCTTCGGAGACGAAGGTGTACAACGCGTCGAGTCCCACCCCCACGCACTCGCCGATGTCGGCCGTCGTGGTGTGGCGCCGCAGATGTGCGGCGTCGATGGAGTCGAGTTCGGTGAGTTCCACTGCGTAAGTCATGACACGAGCATCAGCTGCCGGGCGACCGCGGCAGAGACCCCAAGGTCCCTTCCCGCGGCGTCCTAGGTCCCTGGTGACACGCCGGTCGACCGGCGTACCGATTAGGGCACCGACTTGGGAAGGACGATCGATGCGGACGAAGGAAACCAGGACGATGCCCGAGGTGCGGGTGGTGGTACGTGGCGATGTCGAGCCGGCTTCCGCGAGCCGTGCGGCCGCCAAGGTCTCGCGCCTGATGAGGCTCGCCCACCGGCCGGTACTGGCGGCGTCGGTGCGACTGACCAAGTACGGAGACCCCGCACGGGAGCGGTCGGTGACGGCGCAGGCGTCCCTGGACGTGAACGGCAGGCCGGTACGCGCGCAGGCGGCGGCGCCGTCGGTGGACGAGGCGATCGATCGGATGGACGCGAAACTCCGGAGGCAACTGGAGAAAAGTGCCCTGCACTGGGAAGCCCGGCGAGGAGGGCGTCCTGTTCCGGATCCCGGCGAATGGCGCCACGAGTCGGTTCCCGCCGTGCGGGAGCCCTGGTTTCCGAGGCCGGAGAAGGAACGTGAGATCGTGCGGCACAAGTCCTACTCGCTGGCCCGGTCGACGGTCGACGAGGCATTCGTCGACATGCACCTCCTCGACTATGACTTCCATCTGTTCACCGAGACCGGTACCGGGCAGGACAGCGTGCTCTACCACGCCGGGCCGACCATGCACCGGCTCGCTCAGACCGTTCCGCCGGGCTCGCACGGCCTCAGTCCCGTCGAACTTCCCCTCACGATCAGCGGGTGTCCCGCACCGGTGCTGTCCACAGTGGAGGCTGTGGAGCGGCTCGGCCTGACCGGCTTGCCGTTCCTGTTCTACCTCGACGGTGAACGGGGCCGGGGCAGCGTGCTGTACCACCGCTACGACGGTCACTACGGCCTGATCACCCCGGCGGCCTAGGTGACTCTTCGCATGACCGAGTCACCGCGCGCCGGGCAGGCCGAAGTGCTGGCGGTGGCCGGGCTGACCAAGCGCTTCGGCGAACGGGTCGCCGTCGACGATGTCGCGTTCTCCATCGGCGCCGGCGAGACCTATGGCCTGCTGGGCCCGAACGGCGCCGGGAAGACGACCATCATCCGGCTGGTGTGCGGCCTGCTGCGCGCGGACGCCGGCAGCATCGCGATCGCGGGAGCCGCCGACGGCGCGGCCGCGGCGGCCCGTGCCCGGATCGGCTACGTTCCGCAGGACATCGCGCTGTACCCGGATCTCACTGCACGGGAAAACCTGCGGTTCTTCGCCCGGTTGTACCGGCTACGCGGGAAAACGCTGGACCGGCGGGTCGACGAAGTGCTGGAGTTGATCGGCCTCACCGACCGCGCCGGGGACCGGGTCGAGTCCTTCTCTGGCGGGATGCGCCGCCGGCTCAACATCGGAGCCGGCTTGATGCACCGGCCGACGCTGCTGATCCTCGACGAGCCGACGGTCGGGGTCGATCCGCAGAGCAGGCACGCGATCATGGAGAACGTGCGGTCGCTCGGCACGAGCGGGATGGCCGTCCTGTACACCACGCACTACATGGAAGAGGCCGAACGCCTGTGCGACCGGGTCGGCATCATCGACCGCGGCCGCCTGATCGCCGAAGGCACCCGCCGCGAGCTGATCGACCGGCTCGGCGAGCATGACCGCATCACGCTTTCCACCGACGGGGATCCGGCCCGGCTGGTGGACCGGATCGGCTCTGTCGCGGGCATCGAGAAAGTCGATTCCGCGGGCGACGAAGTCCACCTGATCGTGCGCGAGGGCCGTCGCGCGCTGCCCGCGGTTCTCGACGCGGCCGAGAGGTCCGAAGTCGGAGTGCGTTCGGTCGAAGTGACCGAGCCCGACCTCGAGGCGGTCTTCCTTCACCTCACCGGCACCGCACTCCGAGACTGAGGAGCCAAGATGCATGCGGCGTTCGTCGTGGCGGCCAAGGACCTGCGCCAGCGGCTGCGGGACCGATCGGCGTGGGTACTCGGGTTCGTCGCGCCGGTGGCCGTGGCCTTGCTGATGAGCTTCGCCTTCCAGGGAGGGGAGCACTTCCACACCAAGGTGGCCGTTGTCGACGAGGACGGCGGGGCGTTGGCGACGGCGTTCACGGCGTTTCTCGCCGGACCACAGCTGGACTCCGTACTCGACGTGGTCCCCGTGACGAGTGAAGCCGAAGCCCGCGCCTTGGTCGACGAGGGCGAGCTCGGTGCGGTCTTCTTGGTGCCTGAGGGCTTCACCGCCGCCGCACATGATGGGACAGCTGAGCCGATGACCGTGCTTTCCGGAGTCGATTCGCCGCTCGCCGGAACGGTCGCCCGATCCATCGGCGAGTCGTTCGTGGCTCAGCTGAACGCGGACCGCCTCTCGATGGCGACGGCGCTGGCCGCCGGAGCCGGACCCGTGGATCCATCGGCGACCGCCGGGTTGCGGCTCCCCGAACAGGTCGTGCCCAAGGCGGCCGGAACCGAGCAGCTCACCGCGGCCGGGTACTACGGTCCCGCGATGGGGATCTTCTTCATGTTCTTCGCGATCGGTTTCGGTGCGCGCGGATACTTCGAGGAGCGTGAGAACGGCACCCTCGACCGGATCGCCGTCGCCCCGGTGGGCGCCGGTGCGTTGCTCCTCGGGAAGGCGCTGGCCACCTTCGCCTACGGCGTCGCGAGCCTGTCGTCGGTCGCGCTGATCACCGCCCTGGTCCTCGGTCAGGGGTGGGGCCCGCCACTCGCCGTGGGCATGGTGATCGTCGCGCTGGCACTGACGCTGGTCTGCCTGACCGCCTTCGTGATCGCCGTGGCAGGCAACGACCGGCAGGCCGATGGCATCGCCTCACTCGTGATCTTCGGGCTGGTCCTGCTCGGCGGCAACTTCATCCTTCTCGGCGGTGCGCCGGAGATCATGCGGAAGCTCGCCTTGCTGACGCCGAACGGGTGGGCGTTGCGGGCCTTCACGGATCTCGCCGGGGGAGCGGGCTGGATCAGCGTCGTGCAGCCGGCCTTGGCGATCTTGTTGTTCTGCGTGGTGATCTCGGCCATCACGGTGCCGATCTACCGGAGGAGATTCAGGTGAACGTGGTGACCATCGCGTTGGTGTCACTCCGGAGACTGGCGCGAGACCGGATCGCGTTGTTCTTCATCGTGCTGCTGCCGGTCGTCGTGATCCTGGTGATCGGCGCGGTGATGCGCGGTCAGAACGGGTTCAGGGTCGCTGTCGTGGCGGCGGAAGGGCGTTTCGCCGGCGAGCTGACCCAGAGTCTCGCCGCCGCGGGAACGCTGGTCACCAGTCCGTTCACCGATGAGTCGGCGGCGAAGGACGCCTTGCGGCGCAACGAAGTCGACGCGGTACTGCTCATCCCCGCCGGGATGGACCGGACCCTGACGGCCGGGGCGCCGGTCGAACTCCCGTTGCTCACCACCGCCGCTTCGGGCGCCGGGCAGGGGGCCTGGTCAGCGGTCGCGTCGGTGGTCGCGGACCACGCGGCGACCGTCCAGGCCGCAGCCTTCGCCGCGACCCGGACCTCTGCTTCCTTCGACGAGCTGGTGCCGCTGGCGCGCTCGCTCGACCGCACGGTGCCTCAGGTCGCCGTGCGGGCCGAAACGGTGGGAAGCACGGGTGACGTCCTGCCTCCGGGATTCAGCTACAGCGCGCCGACCATGCTCGTGTTCTTCGTCTTCATCAACGCGCTCGCCGGTGGAGCGGCCTTGATCCAGACCAGACGGCTGGGTATCCACGCCCGGATCCTCGCCGGACCGGTCCGTCCGCGTGAGGTCATACTCGGCGAAACGCTCTGCTACCTCGCGCTGACCTTGCTGCAATCCGGTCTGATCATCGGGGTGGGTGGCCTGCTCTTCGGAGTGAACTGGGGTGACCCGCTCGCGGCCGTGACCTTGACCTTCATGTGGGGTCTCGTCGGTGCCGGTGCGGGGATGCTGAGCGGCGCGCTGTTCCGCACCCCTGAGCAGGCGTCGGCCATCGGTCCCGCGGTCGGCATCGGGGCGGGCATGCTCGGCGGCTGCACCTGGCCGTTGGAAATCGTTCCGCCCGCCGTACGTGCGGCAGGACACGTCACGCCGCACGCTTGGGCGGTCGACGCCTGGACCACGATCCTGTCGCGGGGCGGCGGACTCGTCGACATCTTGCGGCCCTTGGCGGTGCTCGGTGCCTTCGCGGCCCTCTTCCTCGGCGCGGCGACTCTGCGGCTGCGGCGGTCCTTGACCGCTTGAGCCCGGCGGCGAAGGTTCCGGGCGTCCGTGTGGTGTAGAGCCGGTCCCTCCGGGTAACCGGTCCACGTCATGCCGTCACCTCCGCCGGGAGGGAGTCGAGGATGCCCGCCGAACCGAAACCCGCCAAGGGACGACCGGCGCCCGCTTCAGCCGTGCTGACCGGGCTACGGCTCGACGAGCTCCTCCGCGAGGTGCAGGAGCGGCTCGGGGAGATCGTGAAAGGCCGCGATCGGCTTCAGGGGCTGCTCGACGCCGTGCCGGCGGTGGCGGCCGGGCTCGAACTCGATTCGACCTTGCAACGGATCGTTCAGGCCTCGGTCGAACTGGTGGACGCGCGGTACGGAGCTCTCGGCGTGCTCGATGACGAAGAAGGTCTGTCCGAGTTCGTTCATGTCGGAATCGACGCCGAGACCAGGGCGAACATGGGACACCTTCCGGAAGGGCGTGGCCTGCTGGGCCTGCTGATCGACGAGCCACGTCCGGTTCGGGTCCCGGATCTGTCCGCGCATCCGGCATCGGTCGGCTTTCCCCCGAACCACCCGCCGATGAGCAGCTTCCTCGGCGTCCCCGTCCGCGTGCGGGACAAGGTGTTCGGCAACCTGTATCTCACCGAAAAGCGGGGTGGCGCCGAGTTCACCGCCGATGACGAGGTCGTCTTGCAGGCTTTGGCGGCCGCCGCCGGAGTGGCTGTGGACAACGCGCGGCTGTTCGAACAGTCCCGGACGAGGGAACGGTGGCTGGCCGCGGTCGCCGAGGTGAACGGGGAACTGCTCGGCGGGGCTTCGGTGACCGAGCTCTTGAACCTGATCACAGACCGCGTCCGCGAACTCGCCGAGGCCGAAGGCGTGATGATTCTGCTGACGGATACCGGGGTGACAGACGCGGGATCACTGTCCGTGACCGCGAACTCGGGGGAGCGGATCGATCCACTGCTGGGGAATTCGCTCTCCGGTGGCCGAGCGGTGCTCGACGAGGTCGTCACCGAACGCAAGGCGAGATTCATCGCCGATCTGGGAGCGGCCTTCCCGACGGACGAGGAGCCCGCGCTGTCCGGGCCCGCGGTGGCCGTGCCGTTGATCAGAGCAGAGGTCGTCGGCGGGATACTGATCGCCGGGCGGGAGAAGGGGGCACGGCAGTTCAAGGCGGAGCAGGTGCCGATGCTGATGTCTTTCGCCGACCAGGCGGCGGTCGCCCTCGAGTTCGCGGAGAAGCAGCGGAACCAGAGGTTGCTGGACGTGCTGGCCGATCGGGACCGGATCGCCCAGGATCTGCATGATCACGTGATCCAGCGGCTGTTCGCCACGGGGATGAGCCTGCAGAGTGTCGTGCCGCGTGTGGCGGAGGACTTCGCGCGCAACCGCGTCGCGCACACCGTCGAGCAGCTGGACCGGACCGTTCGCGAGATCAGGACGTCGATCTTCGATCTGCATTCCTCGGGTGCGGAAGCCGAGATGAGCCTGCGACGGAAGTTGTTGGACGTGGTCGAGGACGTGACGACTGAGGTCACCGTGACGCCGTCGGTGCGGATCACCGGCGCGGTCGACACGCTGGTGGGTCCGGAGTTGCACGAGCATGCCGTGGCGGTGTTACGGGAAACGCTGAGCAACGCGGTCCGGCATTCCGGCGCCGACCGGATCACGGTCAGTATGGAGGCCGGACACGAACTCGTCATCGAAGTGACGGACAACGGTGTCGGCATTCCCGGGCCGGGGCGGCGCAGCGGGCTGGACAACCTGTCCCAGCGTGCCCTGCGATGCGGCGGGACGTTGGAGATCACTCCGGTCACCGGTGGCGGTAGCCGGGTGCTGTGGCACGTGCCGTTGTCCTGACGAGACCTACTGATCGCCGAACAGCGACGGGCCGGAGTTCTTTTTGAGTTCGGTGGCCAGGACCGCGGCTTGTGTGCGGCGTTGGAGGCCGAGTTTGGCGAGGATGCGCGAGACGTAGTTCTTCACGGTTTTTTCGGCGAGGAACATGCGTTCACCGATCTCGCGGTTGGTCAGGCCTTCGCCGATCAGTTCGAAGACCGCGCGTTCCTGTTCGGACATGCCGCTGGTCGGGTCGTCGCGGTCGCGTTCGCGGCGGATGCGGTTCATCAGGGCGGCGGTGGTGCGGCTGTCGAGCAGTGAGCCGCCGGAGGCGATGGTGCGGATGGCGGAGATGAGGTCGTTGCCGAGTACCTGCTTGAGGACGAAGCCGGATGCTCCGGCCATGATCGCGGTGAACAGTGCTTCGTCGTCGGCGTAGGACGTGAGCATCAGGCAGCGCAGGTCCGGCTGGGTGGACAGCAGCTCCCGGCACAGTTCGATGCCGTTACCGTCGGGGAGCCGGACGTCTAGTACCGCGATGTCCGCGTCGCTCTTCGGGATTCGAGTGAGGGCTTCGGAAACCGAGGCCGCTTCACCGGCCACCGTGATATCCGGTTCGTTGCCGAGGAGATCGGCGAGCCCTCGCCGGACGATCTCGTGGTCGTCGACCAGAAACACCTTGGTCGTCATGCCGCTTCCTCCCACTGCGTGGTACCGGCCGCGAATTCGACCGTACTCGTCCGTTCCGCCCGGCGCAGCCGTCACACCGTCGCGGGTCCTTGGTCCTGGTGACCCGAGTCCTCCGAATCTGCTGCCGGTCAGCCGCGGCGGCGCATCGTAGAGGTAAGTGACGTGGGTACGAGAGGACTGAAATGGTCGGACGAAAGCCGGCGGAGCGCTGGTCGCCCGCGGAGCTGGAGGTATTGGCGGGCGCGGTGCTGCGCGCGCCGTCGGTGCACAACATCCAGCCGTGGCGGCTGAACTTCGAGGAAGGCCTGCTCGTCCTGGTCGAGCGCCGGGATCTGGAGCTCCCCGAGCACGACCCGCACGGTCGTGACCGCCTCATGTCGTGTGGTGCCGCGCTGGCCAATCTGGAACTGGCCATCCGGGTGCTCGGCCACCGGACGTACACCGCCGAGTTCCCCGATCCGGACCGGCCCGAAGTGGTGGCCGCCGTCGAACCGAACGGGCTGCTGCCCCCTTCGGTCGCGGAGGTGAACCGCTATTCCGCGATCAAGCGGCGGCACAGTCATCGCCGTCGTTTTTCGGGGCGGTCGCTGACCAGGCACCAGATCGTGGATCTGCGGGACAGTGCGGCGGCCGAAGGTGTCCAGACCAGGCCGATCCTCGACGAGATCGAGCTGACCATGGTCGCGGACCGGCTCGAGTTCGCCGCCGAGGCCTACCGGCACGACCTCGGCTACCAGCGGGAGCTGGCCTTGTGGACCGTCCGCGACCAGGACCAGCGCAACGGCGCCGGCCTGGCCGCGAGCGTGCGATCGGCCGGTTCGCTGCCGTGGGCGGGGCTGGTCCTTGAGTCGACGGCGCTGCCCGATCGTGAGTTTCTCAAGCGCGGGCTGGCCGAGGAGACTTTGCTGGCGTTCGTCACACCAGGTGACACCCGGCACGATCATCTTCGTGCCGGGCGGGCGTTGCAGCTGACCTGGCTCGACGCGGTCCACGAAGGACTCGTCGGCTCGGTCCTGACACAGCCACTGCACCTGCCCGAGGTGCGTGCCGCCCTGACCGAGGACTTGGAGCTCCCCGGTTCCCTCCAGGTGCTCATGCGATTCGGCTATCCCTCGAGTGCCGTCCCGCATTCCCCGCGGCGCTCGATCGACGAACTGCTCGGTACCGGCTTCCGGGGTGGCGAAGCCGGTGGTGGCCGGTGATCACCGGCCCGTGAAGGCCTTCGCTACGTCGCCTGTGTAGCTGCGTTGTAGCGAGGTGACCGGGCCGGCCAAGCTGGTCCATCGAGCGCGCGGCCCGGCTCGGGACGATCGCTTCGACGCGCTCCATGGTCAAGGCGAACGCCATGACCAGCAGCGGGGTCAGCAGCGCCATCCACATGATCGGTGAGGTACCCGGTACGGCTCGGGCTCAACCCGTCGTTGGCCGGGAAGCTAATTGTTCGAGCCCGGCCCCGTCTGGTCACCGTGGGGCAGCGGCACCGTCCAGTTCAGGATCGTGCCCTGGCCGGGAGCACTGTCGATCCTGAGGGTGCCGCCGTGTTTCTCCGCGCGGGCGCGGAGGTTGGCCAGGCCGCTACGGCGGGTGGTCTCGCCGAGGCCGTGTCCGTCGTCCTCGACGCGGGCTGTGAGCGTGGTGGGCGTCGCGGAGACCTGCACGGTGGCGGTGGTCGCATGGGCGTGGCGGGCGATGTTCGAGAGGGCTTCGCGGACGACCGCGGAAAGATCTACCGCGAGCCGGGTCGGCACGAGAGTGTCGAGCGGGCCGTCAAGCCGCAGAACGGGGGTGAAGCCGAGCGAGTCGGTGGTGGTGCGGACGATCTCGGAGAGCGCCCGGCGCAAGCTGTGCTCGGCTTCCCCGCCCGCTCCCATCGGGGCGTGCAGATCGAAGATGGTGCCGCGGATCTCGCTGACGACCCGATCGAGTTTGCGCACGACCGTCAGCAGACGATCTCTCTGGCCGGAGTCGATGGCCGAGGCGAGGTTGCTCAGGGACAGGCCGGTGGCGAAGACCTCTTGGATGACGTGATCGTGAAGGTCGCGGGCGATGCGATCGCGCTCCTCGAGAAGTTGCAGCTCCTCGGAGTACGCACGGTGCTGTGCGAGTTGCTGGGCCAACGCGGCCTGGGACGCGAAGGCCGCGAGCATCTCGAGGTCGCGTTCGTGGAAGCCGCGACGGCCAGGAGCATTGGCCACGACCAGCACGCCGGTCGGTGGCCGGTCAGGGGCCATCAGCGGGGCGACCATGCCGGGCCCGGCCTTGCCCGCCCATGTCTCGTCGGACAAGGGACCGCGCTCGTCTTTGCCCAAGTTCTCACTGAGGAGCGGTTGTGAGCCGGTCATTGCCAGCTCGCACAAGGAGTTCTCGGTGTCCAACCGCCGGCCGACCAAACCCTCCACATCGTCCTCGCCGGCGGCCGCCTGCACCGTGAGCACGTTGGTTTCGTCCGCCGGGAGCATGACGGCGGCGAGATCGGCGCGGGCGACCTCGTGGGCTTTGGCGGCGATCAGGCGCAACACGTCTCCGGTTTCGGTACCCGCGAGCAGGGCGGCGGTGATCTCGGCGCTCGAGCGTTGCCACGCGGCACGGCGCTGGGCTTCCTCGTAGAGATGCGCGTTGTCGATGGCCACGGCGGCGAACCCGGCGAGCGAGAGCAGAAGCTGCTCGTCGTCGGCGCTGAATTCGTCCTCGTCCTGCTTGTCGGCCAGGTAGAGGTTTCCGAACGCCTGGCCGCGGACGAGCAGAGGTACTCCGAGAAAGGACCGCATCGGCGGGTGGCCGGGTGGGAAGCCCGCCGATGCGGGATGAGTGGACAGGTCGGTGAGGCGGATCGGGCGGGGTTCGGTGATGAGCAGGCCGAGGATCCCCTGGCCGTGGGGCGGTTGCCCGATCCGGGCGGCGCGCTGATCGTCGAGGCCGCTGTAAACGAACTCGTCCACCGTTCCGTCCGGTCCGAGTACGCCCAGCGCCGCGTAGCGGGCGTTGACCAGATCCTTCGCCGCGTCGACGACATGACCCAGCACCCGCGACAGGTCGACGTGCGAGGCCACGACATGACTGGCCCGCAACAAGGACCGTAGGCGCTCCTGGGTGTCACGGACTGTGCGGGCGTGCTCCAGCAGAACGTCGATCGCCTGGTCGAGTTTCAGCCGGCCGGTGTCGGGGAACTGAAGCGGGTCGGCTGTCCTCCACCGCAGAGAGTGCGTTTTCCATTCAATCACGCCTGCCCGCTTCGGAGCTGCGACTGACAGCACGGTCATGGCCGATGGACCTCGCAGACCGGGACGTCCGGCCCTGACCGGTGGGCGAACTGGTGGTCATGCTCGAAAGTGCTTGTTCTTCAACGTCTTCAGGGAGTCATCGTGGCGGATCGACAACAGCTCGAGGTCCTGGACCGCGAGCAGTGCCTTGCCCTTCTGCGGACAGTGCGGGTGGGGCGTCTGGTCTTCGTCGAAGACGCCTTGCCGGCGGTGCAGCCGGTCAACTTCCGGTTGAAGCGGGACCACGTCGTGATCCGGGTGGCCGGCGGGGCGAAACTGGCCGCCGCGACCGGCAACACCGTGGTGGCCTTCCAGGCCGACGAACTCGATCCCGAGCTGCGGACCGGATGGAGTGTGACCGTCGTCGGCCGCGCGAACCTGATCACGGAAGTCACCGAGCTTGTGGACGTGTCCGGAACATGGCTGGCGCCTTGGGTCGACGGTCGCCGCGACCATTTCGTCCGGATCGAGGTGGAGAAGGTGACCGGACGACGTCTGCACACGCCGGTGACCACCACCGCTTGACCGGACGCTCAGTGGAGCGCGACGGTGAGCAGGACGGCGCTGTCGAGGAACGCCGCCAGGCTGTGCCGCTCGGGTGGGAGGGCGGTCAGCTGACCGCGGCCGAGGAGCCAGTCGTGGTCGTGGGTGCTCAGGCGAACGCTTCCGGTGATGACGTGCAGTGTGGCGGCCGGGGGCGAGTCGTGCTCCGCCAGTTCGGCGCTCTCGGCCAGCGCGATGAGGGTGACCCGTTGGGAGTTGCCTGCCACCAGGGTCCTGGCGGCACGCCGTGAGTGGTGTTCGCGGGCTTGCTGGAGCAGTTCGGCTGCCAGGACGCCGACGTCCGCGACCTCGGGACGGCCGCTCATCGCTGTTCCTGTTCGCTCGGTGTCATGGTGTTTCTCCTTCTCCTGTGCGGCGGCCTGTCCCGGGATGAAAGGTGGATCGCCGCTGACCGTGGGTCAGGGTGATTCGTGTTCGAACGATCCGGTCGTCCGCCGGGGGCGGATGGCCGAACCGGCGACGCCGGACAGCGTGATCGTGATGGCGAGCCCGATGGCCAGGTTGATGATCGCCGTCGCGAGCCGCGCGTCCAGTGCGGCACCCAGGCTGAGCGGGATCACGACGGAGATCGCGGTGAAAAGCACCATGATCCAGCCGAAGAACCTCCGGGGCTTCGGTGCCGTGAGCAGAAGAAGATGCAGCAGAGCGGTCGCCGCGAGTGCGATGGCCGCCGACGCGAGGGAGTAGGTGAGGGTGCTTGCCCCACCCCACGCACCTTCGCGGCTGGGTGCCAGCACGGCGACTTTGACCAGGCCGCGCGCGATCAGGATCCCGACGATCGCGGTCAGGCCGGCGGTCACCGCCGTCGCGGCCCCGCCCGCCCACAGCCTTGCTCCGTTGACAGTAGGTCGATCCTCTTCCTCGAAGTCGTTGTCCATGGTGAAACCTTGCTCGTCGGCTCCGCCGTGCAGAAGGGGCAGAGGAACCCCGTTGGCGGGACCAACGGCCTGCGTGCCCGGATGCTTCCGTGCGCCGCCGCGCATGCGTTCCGGCTGCTCACCGGCTCAGCCCTCGTCACCGGCTTCATGGCCGAGAGGTGGTCTCCGCGGTGTGGTTGTGAACTGTCCGACGGAAGCCGGCCGTGTCCTGAGTGTCCACAAGGGACGTACTCGGGCGGGCGAGCGGCCGGATGATGCCTGTATGCACGGTTCCTGCCGGGTCGTGAGTGGCGGTTCGGGTTATGGGGGGTAAGTCAAACGTGGCGTGCCGGAGTCGGCGGCAGGGGCGGGACTCGCCGAAGAGATACCTCCTGACTGTCCATAAGGGGCATTTTCCGAGGTGTCGGTGCCCGAGTTGAGCGATTTGTGCGGTTTGGCGAGGGGTCGTGAGTGGCAAAGAGGGTTAGAACCCCAATGTCGCGTAGCTTAAGTTGATCTTGGGCGAGGTTGACGGGTGAGGTGAAGGCTCCCCTGGTCGTGGGTCGGGTTGGTCGTGAGTGGCGTTTCGGGTTCTAACCCGAAACGCCACTCACGACCCCCTCGTGAAATCGCTCATCCGGGCATCAATCAGACATTGAGTCAGCGAAAGTGTCCCTTGTGGACACTCAGGGTGCAGCTGACTGCCGCCTCCCTGCCTTGACCCAGCGAAGGCCTTCACCGCAGAGGCTCGGTCACGCCACCTTCGACCTACCCCTCGATGGCAAGGTGTCAGTCGAGGCTTGAGTGGCCCACCGCTCACGCCTTGCCGCCGGGTGTGATGACGGTGCCTTCGGTGCCCCGCAGCATCGCGGCGGGTGAGTCGAGGGCGCCGATGGCGGCTGTGTTGCCGGTGAGTTCGACGAAACGGCAGGCGGCGTCGACCTTCGGGCCCATCGAACCGTCCGGGAAACCGCGGGACCGCAGCCGTGCCGGAGTGGTGTGGTGGATCGGAGTGGCGTGCGGGGTGCCGTAGTCGTCGATGACCGCGGGTACGTCGGTCAGCAGCAGTAGCGCGTCGGCGTCCAGGGCTTCGGCGAGCAGGGCGGCGGTCTGGTCCTTGTCGATGACGGCTTCGACACCCCGCAACCGTCCGGTGTGTTCGTCCCGTACCACGGGAACACCGCCCCCGCCGGCGCAGACCACGATCGTTCCGGCCTCGGCGAGCGCGCGGATCACCGGGGTCTCCACCACGCGTTGCGGTCTTGGCGAAGGAACGACCCTGCGCCAGGACGGGCCGTCCTGGCGGACAGTCCAGTCACGTTCGGCGGCCAGCGAGGCGGCCTGCTCCTCGGCGTAGACCGGGCCGACGAACTTGGTGGGATCGCCGAACGCGGGATCGGCGACGGAGACGAGCGTCTGCGTCATCAGCGTGGCGACCTGCTTACCGGGCACGACATTCCGCAGCGCCTGGCCGAGCAGGTAGCCGATCATGCCCTGGGTCTGCGCGCCGAGGACGTCGAGTGGGTACGGCCGGGTCAGGGCGGGGTCCGCCGCGCTTTCCAGGGCCAGCATCCCCACCTGGGGGCCGTTGCCGTGGGTGAGCACGACTTCGTGCTCGGTGGCGAGTTCCGCGAGGGCCTCGGCGGCGGCGAGCACGTTGACCTGCTGGAGGTCGGCGTCCGGCCGTTCACCGCGGCGCAGCAGGGCATTGCCGCCCAGCGCGACGAGAATCCGCATGGTCAGCTCCCCAGCGTGGCGACCAGGATCGCCTTGATGGTGTGCATCCGGTTCTCCGCCTGTTCGAACACCAGCGACGCCGGGGATTCGAAGACTTCGTCGGTGACCTCGACACCGTCCAGCCCGAATTCCTTGAACGCTTCGGCTCCCACCTCGGTCTCGCGGTCGTGCAGTGCGGGCAGGCAGTGCAGGAACCGGACGCCGGGATTGCCGGTGGCGCTGAGCGTCTTGGCCGTGACCTGATACGGCGCCAGCAGCTCGACCCGGGCGTGCCAGGTGCCGGCGGGTTCGCCCATGGACACCCAGACATCTGTGTAGACGAAGTCCGCGCCCGTCACGGCCTCCTCGACGTCGTCGGTGACGGTGATCCGGGCCCCGCTGGCCGCGCCTTCGGCCAGACAGGCCGCCAAGTGCTCCTCATCGGGCCAGAGCGCGCGGGGTCCGGCCAGCCGGACGTCCATGCCGAGTTTGGCACCCATCGCGAGCAGGGAACGGGCGACGTTGTTCCGGGTATCGCCGAGGTAGCAGAAAGCGATCTCCGGCAAGGGCTTCGTGCTGTGCTCGCGCATGGTGAACACGTCGCACAGTGATTGCGTGGGGTGGCTCGTCGCGGTGAGTCCATTGTAGACGGGTACGCCGGAGTGCCGGGCCAGTTCTTCGACGGTGGCCTGCTCGTGGCCGCGGTACTCGATCCCGTCGTACATGCGGCCGAGCACGCGAGCGGTGTCACGGGCGGATTCCTTGTGTCCCAAGTGGGCGTCCTGGGGGCCGAGGTAGGTCGTGGTCGCTTCTTCCTCGGCTGCGGCGACCTCGAACGCGCATCGGGTCCGGGTGGAGGCCTTCTCGAAGATGAGCGCCAAATGCTTGCCCACCAGCCGGTTCTGCGCGATTCCGGCGTAGGCCGCGGACTTGAGCTGGGCGGCGAGGTCGAGCAGGAAGACGAGTTCTTCCTTGGTGAAGTCGAGTTCGGTGAGGTAGCTGCGGTTGCGCAGGTTGAAGGCCATTTCGGATCCGTTCAGCTCGGGTCGCGGTCGATCGGGCAGGTCATGCAGCGCGGGCCGCCACGGCCGCGTCCCAGTTCGCTTCCGGCGATGGTGACGACTTCGATGCCGTGTTTGCGCAGCATGGTGTTGGTGGCGACGTTGCGTTCGTAGCCGAGGACGACCCCCGGTGCGACGGCGAGGTAGTTCGTACCGTCGTCCCATTGCTCCCGCTCGGCGGCCCGGATGTCCTCGTCGGTGCTGAGCAGGGTGACCTCGTGGACTTTCAGGACTTCGGCGATGGTGTGCCAGAGGCTGTCGTTGGCGTTCACGCTCAGCGTGGAGGGCTCTTCGCCCGCGGTGATGGTCCAGCTGCGGGCGCCGCGGTCGAAGTAGGGGTAGACCACGAAGGTGGCGCGGTCGACCATACTCATCACCGTGTCCAGATGCATCGTGGCGTGCGAGTGCGGAAGCTCCACGGCGACCACGGTGTGTGCCTGTCCGGACGAGAACAGCGCCTTGGCGAGGATCTCCACGGCCATGGGCGTGGTGCGCTCTCCCATGCCGATGAGGACGGCGCCCTCGCCGAGGACGTGCACGTCACCGCCTTCGATCGTGGCCGGCTGGTGGCTGACGTCGTCGTCACCGTAGTAGGTGTGGAAGCCGGCCCCGGCGAACATCGGATGGTGGCGGTAGATGGCCCGGGTGTGCAGGGATTCGCGTTGCCGGGCCGGTTTCGCCATCGGGTTGATCGAGACACCGCGGTACACCCAGCAGGAATCGTCACGCTGGAACAGGTGATTGGGCAACGGCGGGAGGACGAAGTCGTCGGCGGCGAGGGTGTCCCATCGGAGACTCCGCGCTCGCAGCGGGGAAAGGTCGGCTTTGAGGACTCCGCCCACCAGATACTCGGCCAGGTTCTCGCCGTCGAGGTCGTCGAACAGGGCCCGCAGCGGCGCGACCAGCGCCGGGCCGAGGATTTCGGGGGTGCACACCCGATCCAGCACGAACGTCCGGCCCTCGGGCAGCGCGAGCGTTTCCGCCAGCAACTGACCGTAGTAGTGCACGCGGACGCCCTTGTCCCGCAGGGCTTCGGCGAACGCGTCGTGCTCCTGTTTCGCCTGCTTGGCCCAGAGGACGTCGTCGAAGAGCAGATCGCCGATGTTGCGTGGGGTCAACCGGGTGAGCTCGAGTCCGGGACGGTGCACGATGGCCTGCCGCAACCGGCCGACCTCCGAATGAACGGCGAAAGTCATGACTGCTCCTGCGTATCGGACGGCGACGGGGAAGCGTTCTTGTCGCTTGCGCCGTTGTTCCCGTTCGGGGAGAGGAAATATGGGCTGTCCGCGGGGTAGCGGATAGGGGAGACGGGGGTTTCGCCGTACTCCTTGCGCTGGGATTTCATCCAGACGTAGACGGGAATACCGAGGAAGAAGGCGAACACTCCGTAGTACACCGCCTGGTAACCGCTGCCTGCCAGTGCCCAGAAGCTGAAGAGCAACGCGAAGGCGGTCACGACCAGATCGCGGATCAAATGCGGCCAGTTCAGCGCGCGACCCTGGACGATGAGCCAGTAGAGATGCGCGGCGGCGGAGTACAGGTAAGGGATCACCGCGGTGAACACACCCAGCAGCACCACGTTGGTGAATACGGACTGGAAGTTCCAGTAGCCGAAAGCCGTGAGCACCGACGCCAGCACGGTGGCGGCCACGATGCCGAAGACCGGGATCTCCTTCTTGCTCAGCTTGGCGAACTGGGTCGGGAACAGCCGGTCACGGGCGGCGGCCATCGGCATCTCGGCGCAGATCAACGTCCAGCCGTTCAGGCAGCCGAGCCCGGAGACGATCGCCACCACGGCCATGGCCTGCCCGGCCCAGCTCGCCCCGAAGATGGCGGTGGCCGAATCGGAGAACGGTGAAGTGGAGTCGACCAGCGCCTGCTGTCCGACCGTGCCGAACACCGTGACGGTCCCCAGGACGTAGACGACGGCGCAGACGAGGGTGCCGAGCACGGTCGCCCTGGACACGTTGCGCCGCGGGTCGCGGACGCGTCCGGCGGCCACCGAGGCGGTCTCCAGGCCGAGGTAACTGAACAGGGCGATCGCGGCCGCCGCGGAGACGGCGCCCACCCACGACAGTCCGCTGGGATTGAACGAACCGAGGTTTTCGGCCTTGACGAAGAACAAACCGATGGTCGCCATGAACACCAGCGGCACGAATTTGAGGATCGTGGTGACGATCTGGAACCACGCGAGGTTCCGGACGCCGGAGATGTTGATCGCGGCGGGCAGCCACAGACCGACCAGCGCGATGGCGATCGACCACCACGGGTTGTGATCCTTGTTGACGAACACTTCCACGTACCCGACCCAGGCGACCGCGATACCGGCGTTGCCCACCCAGGCGGTCAGCCAATAGGCCCAGGCGGTGACGAAGCCGCCGAAGTCACCGAAGGCGTCCCGTGCGTACAAGTACGGCCCGCCCGAGCCCGGCACGCGTTTGTTGAGCCAACCGAACACCGATCCCAGAGCCAAGGCGCCGATCGTGACCAAGGCGAAGGCCAGGAGACTCGACAAGCCGTACTGGGCCAAGGACGAGGGAAGGGCGAACACACCCGTTCCGATGATCGAACCGACCACCAGCGCCGTCGCGGCCGGCAAGCCGAACCGGTTCGAGAACTCCTTGCCGCCCGCCGGGGCCTCGGCGCCTGGCTCGGCTCCGTCGAGGTCTCCGGGTTGTTCCTGCTGTGCCATCGGTCTTTCCGATCTTCCGTCCGTAAGCCCACTTACCTGAGGCAAAGGTGGCGTGTGACGTCGAGTGCCCCCGTTTCCGCAGCCCCGCGGCAGGACCGTGTGTATTTCGCTGCGTTGGATGACACAAGCTCGGCACAGTCAGCCAGCCAAGGCCTCGGCGATCCGGATCGCCACTCACGGCGAACCCGGCCGATATGACACCTTCGCCTTTCCCTCCAATAGAGGATCTACGTCCGGCGCGGCAGTGCCATGGGGCTTAGGTCCGCGGTCGATGGGCCTAAGGGCCGGATCGGACGGTGGCATGCCGAAGGTCCCGGTTCGCAGGGGTCCACAGCCACTCCCGTGTGCTCCCTCAAGGAGAGAGGCTGGAAGCCAGGCGTCGACATTCGTTCCTGGATCGGCCCCTGACCGAGGAGAGAATCATGCGAGCACAGCCGGGAATCGCCACGGCGGTGTGGCGGCGGCTTCATGTCGGCCGGAACCCGCTTGCCCGGCCGTCGGATCGGCTGGAGGCCGCGCTGGTGATCGGTGTGGTCCTGGTCGCCCTGTTGGTGATCCCGTTCGCCGTGGCAGTGGGGTCCGAGGCCTACGACGCCGGGTTGCGGCGAGCGGGTGAGCAGGCCGCGAACCGGCACGAGTCGACTGCGATGCTGGTGGCCGACGCGCCGCCCGCGCAGGTCCGGTTCGATGGAGTGCCCGTCGAAGAGACGGTGAAGGCGCATGCTCGCTGGACGGTCCCCGGCGGGCCTGTCCGGGAGGGTGTGGTCACCGTGGACCCCGGCTTGACCACCGGCAACGAAATACGGATCTGGCTCGACGCGAAGGGTAACGCGGTCGAGGCGCCCGCGACGCCCGCTGACGTGGCCGGCCAGGGGGCCGGCGTCGGCGTCGCCTTCTGGATCGTGTGCGTGATGCTGCTTACGGGCTTCTTTCTCGCCGGTCGTTCGATGCTGGGTCGCCTGCGCGGTGCCGCGTGGGAGCGGGAATGGCGGCGGGTGTCGGAAACCTGGACCGCGGCGTGAGGGGAACGGAGTTGTCGCGTCGGCCCTCGTCCTGTTCTCTCCCCGAGCCCGAGCCGGATCATTCAAGACCGCGGTTCCCGGCGGGCAAGGAGAGCTGGCCCCGACCGCGCGCCGCCGAACACCGCACACGCGTTCCAGGTACCCTGGGGGGTACCTGAGGAGGTCGGTGTGGAGCTGAACCAAGATGTCGTCGCGGACGTGCGCAAGCGGCTGCGGCGGGCGCAAGGGCAGGTCGGTGGCCTGATCCAGATGATGGACGACGGACGAGACTGCCGGGAGGTCATCACCCAGCTCGCCGCGGTTTCCCGTGCGCTGGACCGGGCGGGTTTCCGGTTGATCGCCAGCGGGTTGGAGCAGTGCCTCGCCGATGACTCCGTGCAAGGGGCCGCCGATCGCGAGGAGCTCGAAAAGCTGTTCATGACCCTGGCCTGAGGGTCCGGGCCGGCCGCGGGCGGACTCGGCGCGACACCGAGACGCCCGCGTCGCGCCGAGTGGGACGAACCGCCGTCGTCGCCCGGGATTTCAGCGACGGCGGAACAGTCGCCACGGCTTCCGTGCGGGCTGCTCGGTGGCGCAGGAACAGCGCTGGGCTGCGGGCACATCGCCCAGTACCTGCTCGACGTGGTTGCCGCAGCCCCGATAGGACGGCTTTCCGCATTTCGGACAGACGATTCGCTGGCACATTCGGTGTTCCTCCAAGGGGCTCACGACAAGGCCTTTGCGGCCACTATACCCCCAGGGGTACCTGTGTACGCCTGCCGCGGTCCGGATGAGCCGTCGGCGGTGGAGTGGGGACCATGGTCTCTGGAGATGTGTCCTCGGTGCTGCGACGCTGTCTCGATGGGGCGAATCACCTTCTGTCGCAGTGCCTTTTAAGGTGTCCGGCGAAGTGCCGGCCGATGCGCTACACTGGAGGTTAGATACCCCCGGGGGTATAAGGAGGCTTTATGATCGAGATCATCGCCATCGACACTCCGAGCCTCGGAGACCGCAGTTACCTCGTCGAGGACGGCGAGACGGCGTTCGTGGTCGACCCGCAGCGCGACATCGACCGGGTGACGGACCTGGCGCAAGTGCGTGGGTTGCGGATCACGGACGTGTTCGAGACCCATATCCACAACGACTACGTGACCGGCGGGCTCGCTTTGGCCCGTGTGACCGGCGCGGCCTACCACGTGAACGCCGCGGACAAGGTGTCCTTCGAACGCGCGTCG
Source organism: Amycolatopsis sp. NPDC043889 (assembly GCF_056435645.1). Lineage (NCBI taxonomy): Bacteria > Bacillati > Actinomycetota > Actinomycetes > Pseudonocardiales > Pseudonocardiaceae > Amycolatopsis > Amycolatopsis sp. NPDC043889. The sequence goes on along the minus strand of NZ_JBWKEC010000002.1, from coordinate 59,195 downwards.
ATCGAGGACGGGGACGTGGTGGAAGTCGGGCCACACATGCGCGTACGGGCGCTGGCGACACCAGGGCACACCTTCACGCACCTGTCCTACGTGCTGGAGGCGCCTGGACGGGTCCCGGCGGTGTTCACCGGCGGTTCGCTGCTGTACGGCTCCACGGGCCGTCCCGACCTGCTCGGCCCCGCCCACACCGATGAGCTGGTGAAGCGGCAGTACGCGTCGGCTCATCGGCTGGCCGAGATCCTGCCGGATGACGCCGAGATCTACCCGACGCACGGTTTCGGCAGTTTCTGCTCGGCCACGCAGTCCGACGCGGATCGGTCGACGATCGGTCGGGAGAAGCGGATCAACCCGGTCCTGACGCAGCAGGAGCGCGACTACGTGGACAGCCTGCTCGCCGGGCTGGACGCCTACCCGGCTTACTACGCTCATATGGGACCGGCGAACAGCGCCGGCCCGGGCCTCCCCGACCTCGCCGCACCGAAGACCGCCGATCCGGCCGAGTTGCGTTCGCGCATCGAGGCAGGGGAGTGGGTAGTGGACCTGCGGTCGCGGACCGCGTTCGCGGCAGGGCACGTGGCAGGCACGCTGAACTTCGGTGCCGACGGCAATTTCGCCACCTATCTGGGGTGGCTGATCCCCTGGGGTACGCCGCTGTCCCTGCTCGGCGACACCGCGGAGCAGGTCGCCGGCGCGCAGCGCGAACTGGTCCGGATCGGAATCGATCGTGTCGAAGCCGCGGCCACCGGCACGCCCGAAGCGTGGTCGGGCGCCGCGCCGCTCGGGTCGTTCCACCGAGCGGATTTCGGTGAGCTGGCCATGGTCCGTCACCATCGGCCGGTGACCGTTCTCGATGTCCGGCGCAACCTGGAATGGGCGCGGAACCACATCGACGGTGCCGTGCACATCCCGCTGCACGACCTGCTGGGTCGTCTCGGTGAGGTGCCTTCCGGAGAGGTGTGGGTGCATTGTCAGGCCGGCTACCGCGCGTCGATCGCGGCCTCCGTCCTCGCCGCGGCCGGGCGCCGGGTCGTCGCGGTGGATGACGAGTTCGACCGGGCGGCCCTGGCAGGGCTTGCCATGGCCACCGGCTGAGGCGGCCACCATGATGATCCTGGCGGCGGCGTTCGGCCTGATCATCGGCGCCGCCCTGGGCCTGCTCGGCGCGGGCGGCTCCATCCTCGCCATCCCCGCACTGGTCTATGGGGTCGGCCTCCCGCTGTCCGCGGCGATCCCGACGTCGTTGCTGGTCGTCACGGTGTCCGCGGCCGGGGGCTTGGTGGGGCGGTGGCGGTCGAAGGTGATCCGCTGGCCGGTGGCGCTGGTCTTCGCCACTGCCAGTGTCCCGGCCGCGTTCGCCGGCACCGCGCTGGGGAAACTGCTGCCCGACCGCTGGCTGCTGGTCGCGTTCGCCGTGCTCATGGCGGTGGTAGCGGTACGGATGCTCACCGCCGCGTCGGAGCGCGACGGCGCCTGCCGGACCAGTGCGGGCGGGGTGAACTGGCGAAGTTGCGTGCCCAAGGCCCTCGCCGTCGGCGCGGTCGTCGGGGTGCTGACCGGATTGTTCGGGGTCGGCGGCGGATTCGTCATCGTCCCCGCCCTGACCATGCTGCTCGGCCTCACCGCGCCGGAAGCGGTCGCGACCTCACTGGTCGTCATCGTGCTCACCTCACTGGGCGGGCTGGCCGCCCACGCCACCACGATGCCGGATCTGCCCTACGACATCGTCGCGGTATTCGCCGCGGTGGCCCTCTTGGCGTCATTGGTGGCCGGGAAGGTCGGCGACCGGCTCCCGGAGCGGACCGTCCGGCGGACGTTCGCCTACGTGATCCTCGTGGTCGCCGCCGGAGTCGCGGCCGCGGCCGTGTTCGCCCCAGCCGCCCTGCGCGGCGGCTGAACCGCCCATCCATCGAGAAAGGAAATGATCACCGTGAAATACGACCTGAGCCTCACCCTGGACCTGCCCTACGAGAAAGCCGTCGCCGAAGTGCGAGCGGCGCTGAAAGATCAGGGATTCGGCGTACTGACCGAGATCGACGTCCAGGCCACGATGCGCGACAAGCTTGACGCCGACATGGAACCGTACGTGATCCTCGGCGCCTGCAACCCGCCGCTGGCACATCGTGCGCTGGAGGTCGACCGCATGATCGGGCTGTTGCTGCCCTGCAACGTCGTGGTCCGCGCCGACGGTGACGAACGCAGCCTGGTCCAGGCACTCGACCCGCGCGTCATGATCGAAGTGCCGGAACGCGAAGAACTCCGCCCGGTCGCCGAGGAAGCGGGCAAGCGCATCCGGGCGGCTCTGGACGCCCTCGCGGCGTCCTGACGGAAGACTCGCGGTTCACGTCACCGGTCGCCTGACCGCGGTGCTCTCAGCGTGCCCGCGCGAGGAGGAACTCGGTCGTGGAGTCCATCGTGGCCAGCTTGCCGTAGTCACTCTCCTCGATCCGCCTGCCGAGAGTGCCGGAAAGCCGCTCCACGAAGGTCAGGAAGTCGAGCGAGTCGAGTTCGAGTGCTTCACGAAGGCTTTCGCCGGGGTCGAGGGATTCGAGATCGGCCTCGGTGGCGAATCCTCGGAGCGCGGAACGGATCGCCGCGTGTGCCCGGTCTTGGGTGAGTGGCTGGGTCATAGCTCCTCCGGTTTCTGCAGCAAGGCTGTGACGGTCTTGAGGAAGCGGGCGCCGGTGGCGCCGTCGGTCGCGCGGTGGTCACCGGCGAGTGTCGCGGTGACGAGCGGCCGGATGCCGATGAGGTCGCCCACCGCGCAGGGCCGCGGGGTGATCGCGCCGAAGCCGACGAGCGCCACCTGCGGAGGGTGGATGACGCCGTGTACCGCTTCGACCCCGTTGTCGCCGAGATCGGTCACCGTGAGGGTGGCGGTCGTCAGCTCCCGGCCGCGCAGGGAGCCGGACCGGGTCCTTGACACGAGATCGCGGAGCCGTCGCATCGTCTCCGGCAGGGAAAGCCGGTCGGCGTCGGCGATCGCGGGGGCGATGAGCCCGCCACCCCGAAGCGCCACGGCGACACCAAGGTGCACTTCGGCCGACGGACGGAAAGCGCCGTCCTTCCAGTGACCGTTGAGTTCGGGAACCTTGACGGCGGCGAGCGCGGTGGCCTTGATCAGCAGGGCCGCCGGAACGACCCGTTCGGTGACCGGTACCGCGAGGTTGTATTCACGCAGCCAGTCGGTCGCGGCCTTCAGATCGATCGTCGCGGAGAGGTAGTAGTGCGGGATCTCGCGTTTGGAGCGGGCCATCAGGGCGGCGATCGTCTGCCGTAGTGCCACCGGATCGGCGATGTGCCGCGGTGGTTCGGCCGACGGTGTCGTGGACGCCGGTGTGATGGCGGGAAGGTCGCGCGCACGCAGGGCGCCGTCGGCGGAGCCGGGTTCGAGTGAACTCAGGTCGACACCACGTTCCCTGGCGAGCCGCCGGGCGTAAGGCGATATCTTGAGCCGCCTGCCGCCGATCTCGATCGCGCGGCGGTCCGGGCGGGCACGTTCGACGTCGGCGTGCGTGATGCGGCCGTCACGGCCGGTTCCCCGCACCGTCTCCAGATCGACACCGACCTGTGCGGCGAAGGATCGCGCCGGTGGGCTCGCCAGCTCGATCGTGGACCTTCGCGGCTGCTCCGGTATCGCGGGAACAGGCCGTTCGGGCACCGGGGCGGTCGGCGGTTCCGGTTCGATCCCGGCTTCGGCGGAGCCGATCCGGGCCAGAGGGGTGCCGACCGCCACCGAGGTACCGGGTGGAACCAGGATCTCTTCCACCGTGCCGGAGGTGAAGCACTCCACCTCGATCGCGGCCTTGGCGGTGTCGACCACCGCGACGATGTCGCCACGGTGCACCTTTGCTCCCGGGGCCACCAGCCATTCGAGGATGGTTCCGGAATCCATGTCCGCACCGAGAGAAGGCATCAGGAAGTCGGCCATCTCAGCCCACCGCTCGCTTCGCCGCCGCCACGATGTCCACGGGCCGGGGGAGGGCCGCCTCCTCTAGCTGTTCGGCATAGGGGATCGGTACTTCGGCCGTGCAGACCCGCTCGATCGGCGTGTCCAGCTCGTAGAGCGCCTTCTCGGCGACCCGGGCGGCGATCTCCGCGGAGAGACTGCCGCTGCGCCAGCCTTCGTCGACGATCACCAGCCGATGGGTCCGGGTGACCGAGGCGAGGATGGCTGCTTCGTCGAGCGGGCGGAGGACGCGAAGGTCGATGACTTCGGCGTCGATTCCCTGCGCGGCGAGATCGTCCGCGGCGGCCAGCGCGGTGCGCAAGGTGCCTCCGTACGCGGTGATCGTCAGGTCTTTGCCGCTGCGCCGGATCGCCGCGCGCTCGATGTCCACCGCGCCCGCGTCGTCGGCCAGTTCCTCCGAGACGTTGTACAGAGAGCCGTGTTCGAACAGCAGGACCGGATCTGGGTCGCGCAGTGCGGTGAGCAGCATTCCCCGCGCGTCCTCCAGTGTCGAGGGTGTGATCACCTTGAGGCCGGGGATGTGCGCGTACCAGCCTTCGAGGCTGTGCGAATGCTGGGCCGCGAGCTGCCGCCCGGCGCCGGTCGTCATCCGGATCACGAGCGGCACGTTGAGCGCGCCACCGGACATGTGCAGCAGGGTGGCGGCGTTGTTCATGATCTGGTCCAGGGCGAGCAGGCTGAAGTTGACCGTCATGATCTCGACGATCGGCCGCAGGCCGCCGAGCGCCGCCCCGATCCCGGCGCCGACGAAGGCCGACTCGGACAACGGCGTGTCACGGATCCGGTCGGGGCCGAATTCCTCCAGCAGCCCGAGGCTCACCCCGAAGCAACCGCCGTACCGGCCGACGTCCTCGCCCATCATGAAGACCCGATCGTCTTCTTCGAGTGCCTCGCGGAGTCCCTGACGCAGAGCCTCGCGGTACGTCGTCTTCGTCATGATCGCTCCGAGTAAACGAATCGAGTCAGGTCTTCCACGGGCTCGAGCGGGCCGGCTTCGGCGGCCGCGATCGCGTCCCGGATCTCCTTGTCCACTTCGGACTCGATCGTCGCGATCTCCCGGTCGCCAAGTTCGCCTTCGTCCCGCATGAGCGTGCTCATCCGCTCGATCGGGTCGCGTCGTTTCCATTCCTGGACCTCGGATTTGTCCCGATACCGTTCCGGGTCGTACATCGAATGGGCCCGGAAGCGATAGGTGCGCAGTTCGAGGAAGCAGGGCCCGGAACCGGCTCGGATGCTTTGCAGCGCGCGCTCGGCCGCCTCGGTGACCGCGACCGCGTCCATCCCGTCGACCGCCCAGGAGGACAGGCCGTAGGACGCCGCCCTGGTGGCGAGATCGGTCTCCGCCTGCGCGCGTTCGATCGCCGTGCCCATCGCGTACAGGTTGTTCTCACAGCAGAACAGCACCGGAAGCCGCCAGAGTGCGGCCAGGTTGAGACATTCGTGGAACTCGCCTTCCGCCACGGCGCCGTCGCCGAACAGGCATACGGTGGCCTGCGGCCTGCCGCGCATCCGGTCGGCGAGCGCGAGTCCCACGGCCACCGGCAACCCGCCGGCGACGATCGCGTTGCCGCCGTAGAACCGGTGCCCGGCGTCGAACAGGTGCATCGATCCACCCCGCCCACGGCTGCATCCGTTGGTGCGCCCGTACATCTCGGCCAGCACCGCCTCCATCGGGATACCTCTCGCCAGTGCGTGACCGTGTTCCCGGTAGGTGGACACGACCGGGTCATCGGGGCCGGCGGCGTGCATGATGCCGGCGGCGACAGCCTCCTCGCCGATACAGAGATGCATGAATCCGCGGATCGCGGCCGCGCTGTACAGCTCGACGCACCGTTCTTCGAACATCCGGATCCGGATCATCTGACGGAGCAGCTCGTGCCGTTGTTTCGCCCGTGGCGTCCGTACCGCCCGCGGCCCGTTCATCACACACCCTCCAAAGTGGACACGTCACCCTCCGGGAGACCGAGTTCGCGTGCCTTGATCAGGCGGCGCATGACCTTGCCGCTCCGGGTATGCGGAAGTCGCTGGTCGAAGACGATCGCCTTGGGCGCCACGGCACCGAGTGCCTTGTGGCCGAACGCGAGCAGTTCGAGGCGGAGGTCCTCGGTGGGTTCATGGCCCGGTTTGAGGGAGACGTAGGCCTTGACCAGCTCGCCCGCCACCGGATCGGGTGTTCCGATCACCCCGGCTTCGGCCACCGCGGGGTGGGCCAGCAGCGCGCTCTCCACCTCGAAGGGGCCGACGAGGTGCCCGGCCGATTTGATGACGTCGTCGGCCCGGCCCACGAACCAGTAGTAGCCGTCCGCGTCCCGGCGGGCGACATCACCGGTGAGATACCAGCCGTCCGCGAACGCCTTGCCGTAACGGGCGGGATCGCCCCAGTACGAGCGGAACATCGACGGCCACCCAGGGCGGAGAGCGAGCTCCCCGTCGACTCCCGGCTCTGTGATCTCGCGGACGTGCCCGCCGGTCACTTCCGCCCGCCCGTCGTCCCCACGTTCGAGCAGGCCCGCGTCGATCCCCGGCAACGGCCTGCCCATCGACCCCGGCCGGATCTCCTCGCTCGCGAAATTGGCGATCATGATCGCGCCGGTCTCGGTCTGCCACCAGTTGTCATGTACCGGCAGGTTCAGCGCTTCCTGGCCCCACACCACGACTTCCGGATTGAGTGGCTCCCCGACGCTCGCGATGAACCGCAACGCGGAAAGATCGAAGCCGCCGGCGAGCGCGCCGCCTTCGCGCATCAGCATCCGCAGCGCGGTCGGAGCGGTGTACCAGTTGGTGACGTGCTGCGAGGCGAGAACGTGATACCAGCGGCGTGCGTCGAATTCGCCTTCGTCGCTGATGATCGTGGCACCGAGGGTCAACGGAGCGATGACGCCGTAGGACATGCCGGTGACCCATCCCGGGTCGGCGGTGCACCAGAAGATGTCGTCGTCGCGAAGATCGAGCGCGTATCGCGCGGTGACGTGGTGAGCGAGTACGGCCGCGTGCACGTGCAAGGCACCCTTCGGGGTACCGGTGGTACCGCTCGTGAAATGCAGCAGGGCCGGATCTTCCGGCGCCGTGGCGCCGATCTCGTAGGTGGCACTCTGCGCCGCCATGGCCGGTTCGAGTGCGGTGGTGTCCGGTTCGGCGTCCCTTCCGGTGAGCAGCACGTGGCGCAGGGACGGGAGTTCGGCGCGCAACCGCCGGATCTTCCGGCGGTACAGCGCCGGCGAGGTCACCAGCACGGCACCCTCGCCCAGTCGCAGCCGCTGCCGGACGGGTTCTGGACCGAAAGCGGAGAACAGCGGCGACAGGACGCAACCCGCTTTGAGCGCTCCCAAGGTCGCGACGTAGAGGTCCGGGACACGGCCGAGGAGCGTGAAGACCCGTACGCCCCGGCGCACACCGAGTCCGGCCAGGAGATTGGCGAACCGGTTCGTGCGTTCGGCGAGTTCGGCGTAGGTGAGGTCGTGGACTCTGTCGTCTCGATCCAGCCAGCGCAGGGCCGTCTTTCCGGCCATCGGCCCGGTGGCGTGCCGGTCGACCGCTTCGTACGCGATGTTCAGCCCCAGCCCGTCCGGAAGTCCGGAAAGGAGGGTTCCGGCGTCCTGCCACGAGAATTCCGCGCAGGTGCGCTCGTATCCGTCGAGGTTCGCCGCAGCGGTCGTTTTCGTGATGGGTGCCCATTTCATGACGGCCTCCGGAGGTGTTCATCGCGTCGTCCCGCAAGCGCTCCAAGCCACCTCGGGCAAGCTTCGACTTTCGTTGAGCGTCGCCGAGAAGCGAGCCCGCGACGAGGGTCGTAGGTCCCTCTCAGCCGGCCTTTTCGGCCTCGGCGCCGCCCACGGCAGGTGAGCTTTGCCTTATCCCTCAATGGTCCCGGGTGCGCGCCAGATCGCGGCGTGCCATTCACCGTTCGCGGTGTAGCCGTTGCCGATCACGGTGCCTCGATCGTTGATCGCGATGGCCTCGCTCGGCAGACTGCTACCCGGCAGGGTGCCGAGGTCGGTGATCCGGCCGGCGGCGTCCCATCTGACGGCATGGCCGCGGCCGTCGGCAAGGTGCGCGCTTCCTGCCACGGTGCCCCATCGGTTGATCGCCACGGCGCTGCTCGATCCGCCGAAAGCGGTCAGTTCCCTGACGGTCCCGGCCCGGTCCCATCGGATGGCACGGGTCTGTTGATCGGCGCGGTCGGCGCTTCCGACGACGGCGCCCGCGTCATTGATGCCGCTCACCCGGCTGCGCACGCCACCCGGCGGAGGAAGCAGCTCGGTGACGTGGCCACGACTGTCCCACCGGCGAGCGTATGGACCGGAATCCGCGTGGTAGGCATTCCCGGCACTCACCCCGTTTTCGTTGACACACAACGGAGTTCCGGTGGTGTCTCCGGGTGAAAGCGCCAGCGCGATGGTGCCGTTTCGGCTCCAGCGCACCGGACGGGTGTTCGCCGGGTCCGTATAGGAGGCGCCGACCACGACACCTTTGTCGTTGACGGCCGCCGAGTTGGCCTGAGAGTCGCCTGGGAGCGGGCCGAGATCCGTGATCCGACCGCTCCGGTCCCACATCACCGCGCGGTAGCGCCGGTCGGCGAGCCGGACACCCCCGATGACGGCGCCCTGGTCGTTGATCCCGCCCGCCCAGCTGCTGATCCCGCCCGGGAGCGTTCCGAGATCGGCCATCCGTCCGCCGGGTTCCCAGCGCACGGCGTGGCTGTCGTCGAGGTCCGCGGTATAGGAGAAACCGACGACCGTGCCGCGTTCGTTGATCGCGTTCGCCACGCTGCGGGTGGTACCGGGCAGGACGCCGAGGTCACTGATCCGGCCGCGGGAATCCCAGCGCACGGCCCGCGACGTCGCCAACACCGCGCTGTGGGAAGTCCCCGCGACCTCTCCACGGTCGTTCAAAGCCACCGTTTCGCTGTAGACGTGTCCTGGCAGGGTGCCCAGATCGACCGCGCGGGGCGCGTGGCCCAGGGTGACGGCACTCGCCTCGGCCGTCGCCATGCCCAAGACGATCAGCAGGCACAACCCTGTCGTAGTCCATTTCCAGGACGGGCGGCGGTTCATTCCGGACATCGAAGCGTCCTTCCTCTCGAAGACTTGCTTTGGTCAGGAACCTGACTCGGCCCTTGTTGAGGAGAGTTCGAACGTGTCGTCTTCGCAGGCGATGGTCGTGAGTGGCGGTTCGGGTTAGCGCCAAGGGTGTCTTGGGTACCCACCGCGGCGCGCGGGTGGCGGCTTCGCGTGTCGTCCATTCAATGCCGATTCGGGTTCGAGCCCGAATCGCCACTCACGACCACCCGCACCGATCCAGCCACGTTTGCCTTACTCTCGATATCCGATGACGTCCGGCGCGGAATCTTCGTCGAGAAGGTCGCTCGGCTCGGGTTCGAGGATGTCGCCGGCACGGTGGCGGGTGGTCAGATCGTCGACCTCACAGGTCACGCCGTCGAGCTCCTGCCACCGCTCGACCACGGCCGCCGCCTCCTCGTCCGACTCGCAGAGCTCGCGGTGCAGAAGCCTGCCGTCCTGATGGACGCGGACCTCGATGGTGAGGCCGTCTCGGAAGTCGTGATGCCAGATCTCAGTCATACCCCCACGATGAAGTAGCCGGACCACGGTGAGCCAGTGACCTATGACCCCGAGTCGAGGGCCGTTGGGACGCCCGAGCCTTCAGGGGCGTCCGGTGTCTCCGAGAGACGCGCGTGCAGCCGTTCGCGGACCTCGTCCGGGGTGTAGGCGCGCCGCCGCCGCTCCTCGCGCACGATCACCGCTCCGGTGGCGGCGACGCCGGCCAGTCCGGCCAGACCCACTACCTTCCACCAGCGCATCTACCTAGACTACCGCTGTGCCGGGAAAAGAGCTCGATCTCGACGAGGCCGTCGCCGTCGCACGCACGGGCGATCTGTGGCTCTTCCGAGGCCGGGCCGCGGCCGATCGCACCATCCGGATGGTGACGAACAGCCCGGTCAACCACGTCGGCATGGCGGTGGTGATCGAAGACCTTCCGCCGCTGTTGTGGCACGCGGAGCTGGGGCGTTCGTTACCGGATGTCTGGACGGGGGCTCGCCAGCGCGGCGCCCAACTGCACGACCTCCGCCAAGCCGTGCTCGTGTGGACCGAGCAGTACCACCAGCAGGTCTGGCTGCGCCAGCTCGATCCTCCTGTCGGCGACAAGGAGGAAGATGCCGCTCTGCGCACCATCGCCAAGCTGGACGGTACGCCGTTCCCGTCGACGGCCCGCCTCGCCGCCCGCTGGCTGGGCGGCCGGCTTCCGTTCAAGAAGCGCGACACCGGAGACGCCGCGCTGGAGACCGCTTACTGCGCTGAGATAGTCGCGATCACTTATGACGCGATGGGCCTGCTGCCTCACGGGCACCGGCCGAGTTGGTACGACGCCGGGCGGTTCTGGAGTGGCGACAGGCTCAGGCTGGCCGAGGGCGCCGAATTGGGCGGCGAGATCGCCGTACGCACCCCTGCTGCCTCCGTCTCATCGGGTCCTCTGATTCCCGGCCGCGGTCACCTGCCCGGCACGGCGAGGCGGATGACCGGCCGCGGAAGATGATCGAGAAGGCCCAACGGTCGCGGATCAGGTTCGCGCTGACGTTCGCCGTGCGCGTCAGCCGGAAGGCGAGGCGGTGAGCACGAAATCTCTATCCGTCCTGTGCCGGCATCGGCCTGAGTGGCGCTCGGAGATCACTCGGGAACAGCGCCATCGTGATGCCCGTCTGGTGGCGAAAGACGGCGAGGTCCCCTATCCGCGGCGGGCCGGTCAGGCGAGCTTTGGTGGTGGCCGGTCTCCCTATAGCGGGGTAAGTCAAAGGTGGCGTGCCGGAGTTGGCGGCAGGAGCGGACTCGCCGAAGAGACACCTTCCCGACTGTCCATAAGGGACAGTTTCTGCGGGTGTCAGTGTCCGAGTTAAGCGATTCGTGCAGTTTGACGAGGGGTCGTGAGTGGCAAAGAGGGTTATTGAGGGGTGAGGCAAACGTGTCGGGTGCGGTGGGCGGTCCGCTCATGGCCGCCTTCGACACACGCCCCGGGCCATGTCGACGACGTAGCGAAGGCCTCCTTCCCTACCTTCAGGGTAGGCAAGGAGGCCTTCACCACCACCTGGGTCGATCACTTCGGCTGACGGTGCGAAAGTGGCTTCGTAACACGCCACAGTTGCCTTACCCCTCAATAACCGTCTTTGCCGCTCACGATCCCGGCGGGAAGCGGACATCATGACATCAATCGGGCGCGCAATCGGCGTGAAGCGTCCCGGGTGGACACGTCACGCCGGAGTCGGCCGGCAAGTCAGTCCGGAACCCTGTTGTCCAGGGCGGCGATCTCATCACGAAGTCGGCGAAGTAGGCGAAGACGGCCCGCATGACGGGGACTCGATCACGCCACCTTTGCCTTTCCCCTCAATAGAACCCTACTTGCAACTCACGACCCCCTCGCCGAACCGGGGCATATGGCCTTGAAGCAGGCATTTCGTCGCTGGAAAGCATCCCTTGTGGACGCTGAAGAGCGCGGCTGACTCCTGTCGGCCCATTCGGAACCACGCCGCGAAGGCCGCCTCTCTGCCTTGACCCAGCGAAGGGTTCCTTCGCCGCAGAGGCTCGGTCACGCCACCTTGACTTACCCCTCAACAGAACCCTCTTCATCACTCACGACCCCGTAGGCAAGGAGGCCTTCACCACCGGATACCGCGACCAAGACGGTCGGTGCTGGTACAGGCGATCGGGATTCTGGCGAGTCCTCTCTTGGGCACCTGCCGCGTTCTTCCTGTGGCCGGGAGGTTCAGTGAGGTACATGAAGGTCCCCGCGGCAGATACCTGGAACCCTCTTGCCCCGAAACCGAATCGCCACTCACGACGTCTGCCGGATCTCCGCGAGGACCGCGTTCACGACGTCCGGGACGGCCGCCGCGACGGCCGGGCTCAGGCCGAGGCCGAAACCCACGTCGGTCACCTCCACCGCGAAGATCACCAAATGCCCGGGGAGGCGGCCTAGTGCCTCCGCGAGTTCGACGGCCTCGGGAATTCCGAAGCCGTGTGAACTCGCGACGGGGCCGTGGACGGGCAGGGTGGTCCGGTGCCAGCGGCCGTCCACACCGGGCGAGCATCGCACCGCGTCGACGAGGATGACGAGGCTCGCGTACTCCCAGGTTTCCATGAGCCGCACGGTGTCCCCATCACTGATCTCCGCGGGAACACCGCGCCGGGCGACTTCGCGAGCCACAGCCGGACCTACGCCGTCGTCACGCCGGAATTCGTTGCCGACTCCGATGACGACCGAGTTCACCGGTGCTCCCTGGTGAGATCGAGGAAATGCGCCGAGCAGGAGATGCAGGGGTCGTAGTTGCGGATCGCGCGTTCACAAAGCGAGACCAGTGCATGGTCGTCGAGTCCGGCGTGGCGACCGACCAGCCTCGCCACGTCGTGCTCGATGGCGGGCTGGTTCTGGGCGGTCGGTGGCACGATGTCCGCGCTCAGGATCCGCCCGCCCGCGTCGATTTCGTAGCTGTGGTACAGCAGGCCGCGTGGAGCTTCGGTGATCCCGTGGCCGACCGCCGCACGAGGGGACACTTCGACGAACGGCCGATCCGGCCGCTCGTAGGTTTCGATGATCCGCAAGGCCTCCTCGACGGCGTAGACGACCTCGACGGCGCGGACCACGATGCTGCGGAACGGGTTGCGGCATGAGGTTTCCAAGCCCGCGTCGGCCGCGACGCTCACGGCGAGCGGGGACAGCCGGTCGGAGTTGAGCGTGTACCGCGCGAGCGGCCCGGTCAGGAACATCCGCCCGTCCAGCCGGGCGTGCAGTGCCGTCGAATGCGGGACCTGGTGCTCCGCCACATGCTCTCCGAACTCGCTGGAGGTGAATCGGAGGCCCGTGCTGACCACCGGTTCGCCCCGATCGAGTGGATAGCCATCGGTGTCCCGCAAGGCGAGCAGGTCATGGGGTACGTCGAGGTCGGGAAAGTCGAATCCGGATACCCAGCGCACCGTCTCCAGGGCGTCGTCCAAGGCGTGTCGCAGCGTATCCGCCAGTGCGCGCAACTCGGGGAACTCAGGGACCCGGTAGAAGCCGCCGACCCGGACGTTGACCGGATGGATCGCGCGTCCTCCGATCGTCTCCATGATCAGGTTTCCCGCCTTTTTGAGCGCGAGACCCTGTTCCACTGTCTCCCGGTGGGCGGCGGCCATCGCGATGCCATCCGGGAAGCCGAGGAAGTCCGGCGCGTGCAGCAGATAGATGTGCAGAGTGTGGCTGGAGATCCACTCACCGCAGTACAGCAACCGCCGCAGCGCGCGCAGTCGGTGGCCGACGTCGGCGCCGCAAGCGTCTTCGATGGCCCGGCAAGCACTCAACTGATAGGCCACCGGGCAGATTCCGCACACCCGGGCGGTGATGTCCGGTGGCTCGCGGAAGTCCCGGCCCCGGAGGAAGGCCTCGAAGAATCTCGGCGGTTCGTAAATGGCGAGTTCGACGCTCTCGACCTGGTCGCCTTTCGTCCGCACGTGAAGGGAGCCTTCGCCCTCCACCCGTGCGAGTCCCGCTACCTGCAGGATGCGATTCGCGCGATGGGTCATGACCACTCCGCCGCCGTGTTGAAGGTACTGAACACCAGGTGAAGCTCGTCGTCGCCCATTCCACTCCGGCGCAGCAACGGGACCAGCGCGGGCACGTTCGGCTGTTTCATCGGGCCGAAACAGCCGTAGCAGCCGCGGTTCACCGCCGGGCACAGGGCGCCGCAACCCGCGTGCGTCACCGGTCCGAGACAGGGAGTCCCGTGCGCGACCATCACGCAGGTCAGGCCTCGGCGTTTGCATTCGGTGCACACACTGGTGTCCGGCAGATCCGGCGCGCGCCCGGCAGCCAACGCGGTGAGAAGCTCCAGCAGTTGACCTTTGTCGATCGGGCAACCGCGGAGTTCGTAATCCACCTTGACGTGTTCCGCGATCGCCGTCGATGTCGCCAGGGTTTCGATGTAGTCCGGACGCGCGTATACCACGGAGCGGAACTCGTCGACGTCGGCGAAGTTGCGCAAGGCCTGGATCCCGCCGGCGGTGGCGCACGCACCGATCACGACCAGCACCGCGGACTGTTCGCGGATGCGCTGAATCCTCTCGGCTTCGGCGGCGGTGGTCACCGACCCTTCGACGAGGGAGATGTCGTAGGGACCCGGTTCGGAGACACTGGTCATTTCGGCGAAATGCGCGAACTTCACCTTTTCGGTCAAGGGCAGCAGTTCGTCCTCGCAGTCGAGCAGTGTCAGCTGGCAGCCGTCACACGAGGTGAACTTCCAGACCGCGATGGAGAGCATCACAACTCCTTCACCGGGAAGAGGGGTTCCGCCACTGGGTAGCCGACGACGGGCCCGTCCCGGCAGACGAGAAGCGGGCCGAGCTGGCAGTGCCCGCACAGGCCGTTGCCGCATTGCATGTTCCGTTCCAGGGAAACTTCGATCCGCTCGGCGGGCACGCCACGGCCGAGCAGAGCTCTGGCGCAGAAGCGCATCATCGGTTCCGGCCCGCACAGGAGCGCGGTGGTGTGCGCGGGATCGATCGGATGCGTGGCGAGCGGTTCGGTGACGAAGCCGACGCGCCCGGTCCAGCCGACCTCGCCGCGGTCGACGGTGAGTACGACTTCGGGACCATCCGTATCGGACAGACGACGGAGCTCTTCCCGGTACAGAAGGTCAGCGGGTGTCCGTGCGCCGGCGATGAGGATGACGCGGCGGGAAGATCGACATGTCAAGGCCTGCCGGAGCACGGGTCGCAGCGGTGCGAGCCCGATCCCGCCTGCTACGAGGAGAAGGTCCTCGTCGTCGTCGAGCCGCCATGCCGTGCCGAACGGGCCGCGCACACCCAGGACCGTGCCGGGCTCGGCATCGTGCAGTGCCCGGCTCACCGGGCCGACGGCGCGGATGGTGTGCACCAGCGTCCCGTCGCCGGGAATCGCGCTGACGGAGATCGGTATCTCCCCGATGCCATGGGCGTAGAGCATGGCGAACTGACCGGGGCGGAACTCCGGCAGCCGATCGCCTGCCGGAGCCAATGTCAACGTCACCGAGTCACTCGTTTCGGTCACCCGGTCCGCCACCCGGTAGGGGCGGGGGAGCCACGAATCGGAGTTCACGCCGGGTTCCGGTACAGATCGAGGAGGCGGAGCCGGCTGGCCTGCAACCTGTTCACCAAGGTCTCGAGGAGAATCCGGGTGAGCCGGTAGCCCAGCGCCGGATCGGTCTCCATGAGTGCGCGCAGTTGCCCGGCGTCCAGTACCAACGCGCGGGTCGGGGCGACGGTCACCGCGCCGAAATGCCAGCGATACGGCGGGATCAGCCACGACCAGCCGAGCAGTTCTCCCGCACCCACGCTTTGCAGTGCCACGGGGCCGCAGTGGGGGACGTGGGTGTCCACGGCGACCTGGCCCGAGATGATCAGCCAGCACCGGTCGGCGTCGCCGCTCTCGTCGAACAGCCGCGTTCCGGGGGTGTAGTCCTCGATCCGGCCGAGGGCGGTGACCGCCCGGCGTTGTGCTTCGGACAGGCGGGCGAGCAAAGGTGTCCCGGAGTGCGGGGCGGTCATCGTGACGCACCTTCCGCGAGTGCTGCCGCTTCCTCGGTGATGTCGATTCCCGCCGGGCACCAGGCGATGCAGCGACCGCAGCCGACGCAGCCGGAAGTACCGAACTGGTCATACCAGGTACCGAGTTTGTGGCTCATCCATTGCCGGTAACGAGCGGCTCCCGAGGTCCGCACCGCCCCTCCGTGCAACTGTGAGAAGTCGATCTCGAAACAGGACGCCCAGCGTTGCGCACGTGTCGCACCGCCGTCGAGTTCAGTTGTGTCCTCTATGGACACACAAAAGCATGTCGGGCACACCATGGTGCAGTTGCCGCAGGTGAGGCAGCGTCCGGCGACCTCCTCCCACCGGGGGTGTTCGCGGCTGCCGGCGAGGAGGTCACGGAGATCGGTTTCCGGCATGGTCCTGCCCATCCGCCGGGCCGCCTCCGCGACGTCCGTGTCCGCCAGCGCGACATCATGTTCGTGCGCCGGACGTCGTGGCAGACGGGTGAGGACATCGGCACCCGCCGCGGTTCCGGCGACGGCGAGGAACCGGTGGCCTTCGCGATCGATCCGTTCCGTGAGCGCGAGGTCGTACCCCGCGTCGGCCGATGGCCCGCAGCCCATCGAAGCGCAGAAGCAGACAGCACCCGGTTCGGTGCACTGCGCGGCGACCACGAACGGCATCGGCCCGCCGACGATCTGGCGTAGCTTGCCGATCGCGGCCAGGTCGCAGGGCCGGACGCCGAAAAAGGCGTACTCGACGGGCTCTTCACGGACCGGTCGGAACCCGGCGGGCCCACTGGTGAGCAGGGCACGGTGGGGCGGATGCAGGAACCGCTTCCACGACTGCGGCCCGGCGGAATGGCCGAACACCGCCGAGTCGGCACGCCGGTGCACCCGGTAATGACCGGGACCGGTCTCCACACCCCACCCGGAGGGGAGATCGGCCGCGGAGTCCAGTTCCGCCAGTGTGATCGCCTCGTCGCGGAGCACCGGGCCGATCACCTTCCGGCCGCTCGCGATCAGCGCGCCGATCAGCGCGTCGAGCCCGGCGAGATCCAGGACGGCGTCCATCGGGTTCACCTCTCAGCAGATCCTCGGAAGTTGTTCACCGATCAGGACATCGACGATCCGGGTCGCGCCGATCAGGGTGCGCGCGCTGACCCGGCCAGCCGGGCCGTCCGTCACTTCGCCGATGACGGTCGCGTCCACCCCCTCCGGCAACGCACGCATGGCCCGGAGGACGTCCCGCGCGGATTCCGGTGCGACCAGCCCGACCAGACAGCCCTCGTTCGCGACGTGCATCGGGTCGAGTCCGAGCAGTTCGCACGCCGCGGCGACCGGCCGCGGTACCGGTACGTCGGCCTCGGTGATCTCGATGCCGGCGCCGGAGGCGGAAGCGAGTTCGTTCAGCGCGCTCGCGAGCCCACCCCGGGTGGGGTCCCGGAGGGTGTGCACTCCGGTGCCGCCCGCCGCCAGCATCGCGGCGACCAGCCGGTGCAGTGGACGGCTGTCCGACGCGATCTCCGCTTCGAAACCCAGCCCTTCGCGGGCACTCAGGATCGCGGTGCCGTGCAGGCCGATCGGGCCGGAGAGGACCACCACGTCACCCGGCCTGCCCCCGGCCGCGGACGGCCGTGCGCCTTCGGGCCGGAGGCCGATTCCGGTGGTCGTGACGTAGAGCCCGTCGGCCGCACCACGGCCGACCACCTTGGTGTCCCCGGTGGCGATCTCGACTCCGGCGGCGGCCGCGGCGGCCGCCGCCGAACGGGTGATCCGCCTCAGCTCGGCGATGGGAAGACCTTCTTCGATGATGTAGGCGAGGCTCAGCGCGACCGGTATGGCGCCGCGCATCGCGAGATCGTTGATCGTGCCGTGCACGGCGAGCGAACCGATGTCCCCACCGGGGAAGAAGCGCGGCGTCACGACGAATCCGTCGGTCGTGAACACGGTGTCGACGCCACCGACACCGACGACGGCGGCGTCCTCGAGCGGCTCGCCCGTGCCGAGTTCGGCGGTGATCACGTCGGTGAGCAGTTCGGTCATGAGCTGCCCACCCGAGCCGTGGCCGAGCAGTACCCGCTCGGTTTCGGCGGACGGCATCGGGCAGACGGGACCGGCAAGGCCGGCGGGGCTGGTCATCGGAGCTCCAATCCGCGTCCGGCGTTGTGGAACGCCGCGCAGGTTCCTTCGCTCGACACCATCGGCGCGTCGAGCGGGGTCCGGGGCGTACATGCCGTTCCGTAGGCCTGGCAGTCGGTCGGCAGACGGGTGCCGCGCAGGATCTCACCCGCGATACAGGCGGGGGATTCACGGGTGACGATGTCCCCGGTGGCGAACCGCCGGTCCGCGTCGAAGTCGGCGAACGCGGGGTCGAGCGCGAGCCCGCCGGCGGGGATCTCGCCGATGCCGCGCCATTTCCGGTCGGTCACCCGGAACACCTGGGCGACGGCGTCACGAGCGGCGGTGTTGCCGGTCCGGCGCACGGCACGTACGTACTGGTTTTCCACCACCGCGCGGCCGGTTTCGAGCTGCCGCACCGCCATCAGGATGCCTTCCAGGAGATCGAGCGGTTCGAAGCCGGTCACCACGATCGGGACACCGTAGTGGTCGGCGATCGGCTCGTACTCGGTCCAGCCCATCACGGCGCAGACGTGCCCGGCGGCGAGGAAGGCCCGGACTTGGTTGTCCGGCGCCTCCAGCAGCGTCGTGATCGCGGGCGGCACGAGGACGTGGCTCACCAGGACACTGAAGTTGGTGACACCGGTCTTGGCCGCGTCCAGCACCGCCATCGCGTTGGCGGGAGCGGTCGTTTCGAATCCCACGGCGAGGAACACCACCTCGCGCTCCGGATTCTCCCGCGCGATCCGCACGGCGTCCAAAGGCGAGTAGACGACCCGGACGTCCGCACCGCGTGCCTTGAGCCCGACGAGGTCTCCGGAGGTACCGGGCACGCGGAGCATGTCGCCGTAGCTGGTGAAGATCACTTCCGGCCGGGCGGCGATGGCGAGCGCCTTGTCGATGATCTCGAGTGGCGTCACGCAGACCGGGCAGCCGGGACCATGGATCATTCGCATGCCCGCGGGGAGCAGTTCGTCGATCCCTTGCCGCACGATCGTATGCGTCTGGCCGCCGCAGACCTCCATCACCGTCCAAGGCCTGGTGGCGGTGGCGCGCAATTCACCGAGCAGCCTGCGCGCCAGCGCGGGATCCCGGTACTCGTCGAGATACTTCACGATCCCAGCTCCGTCTCGATCGCGTCCGGCATCGCGCGCAGCACTTCCAGCGTCCGTGCCGCTTCCTCTTCGTCCACGACACTGATCGCGAAACCGACGTGGACGATCACGTGATCACCGACCGCGGCTTCCGGTGTGTAGGCGAGGCAAACCGGTCTCCGCAGGCCGTCGAAGTCGACGATTCCGCCGCGAGGGAAGTCCTCCTCCACGCTCACGATCCGCCCGGGTATACCGAGACACATCGATTTACCTCCCTGCCAGCAGCGCCGCCGCGATGGCCGCTTGCCCGTAGCTGATCCCGCCGTCGTTGACCGGGACCCTGTCTCCGGTGAACACCCGGAAACCCAAGTCGGCTAAGGAGTTCGTGACAGCGCCGGTGAGCCTGCGGTTCTGGAACACGCCACCACCGAGACACACCGTGTCCGTGCCGCTGAGGGCGGCGGCCTTGGTCACCAGTGCGACGGTGACCTCGGTGATCGTCGCGTGGAACCGAGCCGAGAGCTCGTTCGCCGGCCGAGCCGAGCCGATGAGTTCACGCAGTGTCGGTACGGGGTCGTAGACCCACAGGCCGTCGCGGCGGTGCAGCTTCCATGCGAGTGGCCTCCGCACCGGCTCGCCCGCGGCGGCGGCTTCGAGCAGAACGGCCGCTTCTCCTTCATAGGTGTTCACCCTACAGAGCCCGAGCAGTGCCGCCGCAGCGTCGAACAGCCTTCCCGCGCTGGAGGTGACCGGGCAGTTCACGCCACGCTCGATCATCCGCCGGACCAGTTCGGTTTCCCGGTTCTCCGGTGGGGGCGGGAGGGAGCCGTCTCCGAAATCCTCGGCCCCGACCAGATAGCCCAACGCCATCCGGTCCGGACGTCGCACGGCCACCTCGCCACCGGGCAGCGGGGCGTGGCCGAACCGGGCGAACCGCCGGTAGCCGGTGTAGGACGCCAGCAGGATCTCGCCGCCCCACAAGGTCCCGTCATCGCCGAAACCCAGCCCGTCGTACGCGACCCCGATGAACGTCCCTCGAACTCCGTGTTCGGCGGCCGTCGCGGCGACGTGGGCGTGATGGTGCTGCACCGGAATGCGCCGATCGGCGGGCCAGTTCCCCGCGTGAACGGTCGACCGGTAGCGAGGATGCTTGTCGTGGGCGCAGCACTCCGGCATCACGTTCATCCACCGGCACAGTCCGCGGGCCGTGTCTTCGAAGACTTCGAAGGCGGGGACGGTGGAGAGGTCACCTATGTGCGGGCCCTGCACGGCGTGCTCACCGGTCGCCAGCGTGACCGTGTTCTTCAGCTGCGCCCCCAAGGCCAGCACTGTCTCTGGCGAGGCGACAGGTAGGGGCAAGGGTTCCGGCGCGTATCCGCGGGCGCGTCGCACGACGCGTCCCGCGCGGACCACGGAGTCGTCATAGCGGGAGAGGATCGGCCGGTCGTGCGTGAGGATGCCGTCGACCAACGATCCGAGTCCGGACCGGACCTGCTCATCGGAGATCACGATCGGTTCACCGGCGCGGTTCCCGCTGGTCATCACCAATGGGCGGCCGAGGTCACGCAGGAGAAGGTGATGCAGTGGGCTGTTCGGAAGGAACAGGCCGATCTCGGGAAGGCGTGGTGCCACCACACCGGACACCGCGATGTCGGGGCGTGCCGTGAGGAGCACGATAGGGCGGGCCGGCGATTCGAGCAGGCGAGCCGCTTCCTTGTCCACAAAGGACAGCAGGGCCGCTTCGCGAAGATCGCGCACCATTACCGCGAACGGCTTTCCCGGCCGTTCCTTGACGGTCCGCAGCCTGTCGACCGAGAGGTCGTTTCCCGCGTCACACACCAGCTGGTAGCCGCCGATTCCCTTGATCGCCACTACGCCGCCGTTCCCGATCGTCTCGATCGCCGCTGCGAGCGCCGCGGGCCCGGTGGTGTTCGCCCAGGACAGAGCCGGCCCGCAGTCCGGGCAGGCGATGGGTTCGGCGTGGAATCGGCGATCGCCGGGGTCGTGATACTCCGTGGTGCAGGCGCCGCACATCGGGAACCGGCTCATCGTCGTCCGGACCCGGTCGTACGGAAGCTCCTCGACGATCGTCGCCCGTGGGCCGCATGCCGAACAGTTGACGAACGGGTACCGGTAGCGCCGATCGGCCGGATCGAACAGTTCCGTCAGGCAGGCGGGACAGGTGGCCAGATCCGGAGAGATCGCGCGGGTTCCCACACCGGCAGCACTGTCTCCGACCGCGAAGCTGTTCTCGTACGGTCTGGCGGCCAGCGGGGTGACGGTGACGCGGTCGACCCTCGCAGGAGCCGGCGCACCTTCGAGCACGTCACGGTGGAACGCCGCGAGCACCTCCGGTCGCCCGGACGCGGTGATCACCACATGGCCGCCGACATTCCGCACTTCGCCGCCGATGCCCAGCGTCGTCGCGACGCGATGGACATGCGGGCGGAAGCCGACGCCTTGGACGGTGCCGTGCACTTCGATACGCTGCGTCACGTGTGCGCCGGTCGCCATGGCACCTCCACCGTCGGGTCCGATCCATGATCAGCGAGGCCGAGGTGGGGCGAGGAGGGCTGAACGTCCCGGGCGGAGCGGCCCAAGGACCTCTCTTGACGGATCGAGCAAGGCCGCGGCACCCGTCGGTGTGGTGATCGGTGTTGGCCCGGATGGATGGCCCGCGCCCCGATCGGCTCAGCCGATCGTGACCTCCGTCCGTCAGCCGGTCGGGTCGTTGTCCGGCGGTCAGCGTCAGGCGGTCGCGATCGCCAAGGCCGTGCTGTGGCACTCGAAGCCGGTGATCATGGACGAGCCGACCGCGGCATGGGGAGTCCAGCAGACCGAGGTCGTCCTGCGGCTGATCCGGCGGCCGGCCGAGCGGGGCTTGGGCGTGGTCGTGGTGTCCCACAACTTGAACGACGTCTTCGAAGTGGCCGACCGTGTCGCGGTGCTGTACCTGGGCAGGATGGCGGGGGTTCACCGAACCCGCGAGCTGACCAAGGAAGCGGTCGTCGAACTGATGACCGCCTGCTTCTCGGATCGGCTCCGGACGCCTTGAGTCCACGCCGTCAGGTGACGAAGTACTGCACCTAAAAACGAAAGCCGACGGCCCGAGACGGCACCGACGCTCTCGTCGATGAGGCTGGAGGTCCCAGGGAGCCGGGACTGTCGCCCCTCGTGGTCCGAACGCGGTGAGAGAACGCTGAGAACCGCACATTTCGAGGGAAGACCCCGGAGGTCGACGATGAACATCCCATCACGTTTCCTGCGAGTCTGGCGGATCGTTCATCCCGGTCACGAGCCGCTGGCCAGGCCCGTGGACCGGCTGGAGGGACTGATCCTGGTGTTCGCGGTGCTCGTCGCGACGGCGGGGCTGCCTTTCGCCGCGGCCGCGGGTTCGGCGGTGTTCGCGGCCGGAAAAGACAGGTCGGCGGCGGAAACCGCCGTCCGGCACCGTGCCGAAGCGGTACTGATCGAGGACGGGGCGCCGGTCGTCATAGCGGTTCGGTCCGGGGGCACCGCGGACACCACGCCCGTGATGGCGCGCTGGATGCTTCCCGATGGTTCCTTCCGAGCCGGGAAGGTGCCCGCGACGCGAGGGATGACGGCGGGCGCCCGGGTACAGGTGTGGCTCGGCGAGGGTGGCGAGCCGGTCGAGGCACCGCTGACCCGATCGAACGCGGCCTTCCGCGGCTTCGGAGCCGGTTTGGGTCTGTGGGCGGCGGTTCTGATCCTCAGCTGGCTGGGGTACCGAGTCAGCCGGTTCTTCCTCGACCGGGCGCGCACCGATGGGTGGGAACGCGAATGGAAGACGGTGTCCCGGCGGTGGAGCCATTCATGAGCGAGCCGCGAAATTCGCCGGTCCTCGTCGGCGTCGACGGTTCGCCGGCCGGTGAGGCCGCGGCCCGCTGGGCTGCCCGCGAGGCGGCCTATCGGGCCGTACCCCTCGAGTTGCTCCACGTCTTCACCCCCTCCGTCGGCGATGGACCGACCCGCGAGGCTGGGATGAACTGCCTGATCCGGGCAGAAGCCATAGCGCGGCAAACCGTGCCCGGGCAGCCATCAGCGCGCGTGCTCCAGCCCGGCGACGCCGTGGAGAAGCTCATCGAGCGGTCGGGTTCGGTGGCGGTCATCGCGGTCGGGGCCTGGGGATTCGGCCGTGGCGCGAATCCCTTTCTCGGTGGGGTCGCCCGCGCAGTGGTGGCCCGGAGCAAGGCGCCGGTGGTCGTGGTGCGGGATCAGCCGCCCGACACCGGACCGGTGGTCGTCGGTGTGGACGATTCACCGGACGGAGCGGCCGCCCTGCGTTTCGCGTATGCGGCGGCCGCCGTCCGCGCTTGCCCGCTGGTCGCGGTCCGGGTGTGGTACGACCGTGAGGACGAAGCCGTCAGCGCCCGGATGCTGGCCGAAAGCGTCAAGAACCTGCGGTGGGCAAGGTCCGGCGCCATCGTCCGGCCGCGGCTGGTCCGCGAACGCCATCGCGCGGACGGGATACTGTCCGCGTCGGCCGGCCCGCGGCTGATCGTCGTCGGGTCGCGCCGGAGGCGAATGCGTGGCAGACCCATACTGGGGATCACCACACACGCGATTCTCGATCGGGCTCGGTGCCCGGTCGCGGTGGTCCCAGCCCTCAACCGATCCCGGCAGCCTTCGTCAAGCGTGCCCTGAGGCAGGCGGCGGCTCGCTCGGGTGTCGTCGTCACCACCGGTATCCCGGTGGCGGATTCCAGGCCGGCGGGCACGGTCCGCCTGGGCAGGACGTGGATCGACCAGGTCAGGAAGGGTGCCTGTTCCCAGCCGGTCGGTGCCGTGTCGACGACGACGTTGTACGCGAGATCGGCGATTTCCTCGCCAAGGGCGCCGAGAACGAGACGCAACGTGTGCGCGATTTCCCGTAGTTCGGACCTCGGCACCATGGCGAAGTCGGCACGGGCTTGCCTGGGGACCAAACGCAGTTCGTAGGCCGCGGTGGGCGCGAAAGGGGCGAAAACGACGGTGTTCTCCGCGCTGTGGACGATTCTTTCGGCCACGGCGAACTCCTCGGCGAGCTCGTCCGAGGCGAAGGGCCGTCCGAACCGCCGATGGTGTTCGCGGAACGCTTCGAGCCTGCGGCGGGTGCCGGGGGCGAGCACCGGGAGCCCGGCGAGCTGCGAATGCGGATGAGGCAGCGAGGTCCCCGCCGCCCTGCCGTGATTGCGAAAGATCACGACCTGGGCGGCGTAACCGCGAAGGGCGATGTGCCGTTGTTGCCAGGTGAAAAGCACGTCGGTCAGCTCCGCGTCGCTCCCGGTCACAGGATCCCAATCGTGACGAGGGGATTCGATGATCACCTCATGCCGATCGGACAGCGCGTAGCGGTTGGGGACGGCGCGGACGCGCCAGCCGACACCGTCGGCCGCCGGGAGGCGCCAGCGCTCCGGCGGGGTGTCCTCGCCTGGGCCAGGGCAGAACGGGCATCCATCCCTGTCACCGTGCGGCCGGGCGGCCCGGCCAGGCGCGAGGATCGTCCAATCGCCGGTGAGTCGTTGCTGACGCAGTTCTCCACCATGCCATCGCTGGGTCGTCATCACGGGACCCCTGCTTCGGTTCGAGCGAAGATCTCCTGACACCGGTGTGAGCAGAACCGGAAGGTCTGGCCGCCGAGGTTGGTCTCCAGCCCCGGTTCGGCGGTATAGGTGGCCATCCCGCACACCGGGTCCCGGTGGTCTCCTGTCGTGGTCAGCTCGGCGGCGCCGCGCCCGGCGGCCACGTCGTCCATGAGGGTCAGTTCGTCGAGGAGCAGACGCGGCAGCAGGAAGTGTTTCCGGACCCTTTCGTGGCCTGCCGCGCCGAGTGCCGCCGCCCTGGCCGGATCGGTGAGCAGGGCACTCAGCGCGTCGGCGCATTCGGTCACGGAGTCGACCAGTATTCCGCCCGAGTCATCGGCGACCTGCAACGGGATCCCTCCCGCCGCGCCCGCCACGATGGGTGTCCCTTTCCAGAGCGCTTCCGACACGACGAGACCGAAGCCTTCACGGATCGACTTCTGCACCATGACGGTCGACATCCGCTGGAAGGCGTTGACCTCGATGTTGCCCACACCGGTGAGGTTGGTGAACACGTGAATGTCCGGATCTCCCTCGCTCTCGGCTGTGATGGCGCGATAGACCGCCCAGGCCTCCGGATCATCCAGTGCCATCGAGCCGACCAGTGCCAGCTGAACGTCCGGCACCGTCCGCCGGACGGTCCTGAAGGCCGCGATCACGCCGAGGGGGTCCTTCCACGGGTCGAAGCGGGACACCTGGGTGACGAGCGGGCGGTCTGGTTCGATCCCGATCCAGTTGAGGACCGCCCGCGTCGTGCGGTCGTCGAGCGACATGTTCTTCGGGCTCAGCGGGTCTATCGCGGGCGGGATGATGTTGACGCCCGTCCGGTCGAGGTCCGGCGGGGCGAACTGGGCCATGGTGAACACGGTCGCGTCGTACGGTGTGAGGAAGGGCCGGAGATAGGACCACGCGGCCGGGTCGGGGGCGGAGGTGTCGATGTGGCAGCGCCAGATCCACTTCGCCGATCCATGGTCCACAAAGGACAGAATTGCGGACGGCTGCGGATCGTGCACGAAAACGAAGTCGTAGCCGGGGAACTGAGGATCGGCGGCGAGCTCCGCGGCGTTGTCCGCCGCGGTCTGTTCGTAGAGCGCGCGATCGGCTTCGGTGATCGGTTCGTCATCCGCGCCCTGCAGCGCGTTGTGCAGCTTCTTGGTGACGGTGAAGAACGGAGGCCTGCCACTGATGATTTTCCAGGTGGCGTCGATTCCGAGATCGTTGTAGAGCGGGATCGTCGAGCGCAGCAGCTCGGAAACACCACCGCCGTACGGCGTCGCGCTCAAATGCAGCACCCGCGCGCCGCGGAGCCTGTTCGTGACCTCCGCGAGCGGTTCCATGATCTGGTCGGGCACCACGGTCCGGTACGCGGATATGGACAGTTCACCGACGTCGACCGTCTGAAGCATCGTCACACCCGCTCGGCGGGCCGGGCACCGGGGTCGAGTGGTCTTCTGCCGTAGGTGAGGTAGGCGATCGGCCCGATGAAGTTGATCGCGATGATGAGGGCCCATGCCTTCTTGGTACCCCGGATCTCGATGGCGGGCCGCATCGCCAGATCGGTCCACGCCACCGCGGCGAGGGTCAGCTGCACCCCGGTGAGGAAGCCCAGTACCGCGGACGGAGGCTTGTGGTGTTCGGTTTCCTCGTCGTGGTTCATCATCCGCTCCCGTCGGTCGTTCGCCGTCCGTCGAGCATCTCCGATCGGCGTCCCCGGCGGGAGGGACGGAGGTCCCGACGTCGGCTCTGTTCGGCCTCGGTGGAATCGGCCTGGCAGTGGTCCGCCTCGACCGCTGAATTCGTCGCTCTGGTGCCGAAGGTCCCGGCGAGCGGGGACGAACGGCGGGCGCGACCAGTCCCGTGTGCTGGAAGCGTGGTCGGTGAATCCGCCCGTCCGACCGGAGGTGCACCATGCCGACCCGACCCGTACTGCGAGAACTCGGCCTCAACACAGGGAAGAAGGCCAGGCTGCGCCGTATCCTGTTCCGGCACGGGCTGTGCAACGGGACCGCGTTCTTCCTGCCGTACGACCAAGGCCTCGAGCACGGGCCGCGTGACTTCTTCGCGAACCCGGCGGCGAGCGACCCTCGCTTCATCGTCAAACTCGCCCTCGAAGGCGGGTTCAACGGGATCGTCACGCAGATCGGGCTCGCCGAGAAGTTCTACTGGGACTACGCGGGTGAGGTCCCGCTGGTGCTGAAGCTCAACGGCAAGACCGACATCCCGGCCGACGAGCGGGCGCTCTCCCCGGTCAACGCGACGGTGGAGGACGCCGTGCGGCTCGGCGCGGACGCCGTCGGTTACACCTTGTATGTCGGGACTCCCGCGCAGGAGGCGGATTTCGAGCAGTACCGGCGTGTCCGGGAGGATGCTCACCGCCTCGGCATGCCGCTGATCGTCTGGGCATACCCGCGCGGTGCCGCCATCGAGGCCAAAGGCGGCAAGGATTCCTTCTACGCCGTCGACTACGCGGCTCGGACGGCTTCCGAGCTCGGCGCGGACGTGGTGAAGGTGAACTTTCCGCATCCGGAGAAGCGTGCGGCGGTGCCGTCGTCCTATGACGAGGAGTTCACCACTCAGCAGGCCATCGACGCCGTCGTGCGGTCCGCCAACAGGACGCTGGTGCTGGTCTCCGGCGGAGCGAAGCTGGGCGACGAAGCCATGTTGGAGAAGGCGCACGAGTCGATGGACGCCGGCGCCACCGGACTGATCTTCGGCCGCAACGTCTGGCAGCGAGAACATGACGAATCCCTGCGGTTCGTCGCCGCGCTTCGTGAGATCCTGGCCAAGTACCCCGGAGAAAGCGAGTGATCGCACCCGGTCGGTTCCGCTTGCGTGCCCTCCGAGGCTTGACGAAGAGCTGAAGGCATTCGGCGCCGGTTTTCCGGCCCGGCGGCAGGTCGATTGCCTCGACGGGGTTTCTTGCGCGGATCATCGCCGGGCCGGCCGTCGGCGTGACACCGCTTTGCGCAGTTCCTCGGCCCACAGGACGGAAGACGCGATCGCGGTGGCGACGAGCCAGTCGAGGGCGGTCAAGGCTGTCGTGCCGAACAGGGATTGCGCGGCGGGCAGGTACACGGCGCAGACCTGCAGGGCGAGCACCGAACCCAGCGCGGCCCAGAGCCGCCTGTTGCGGAACAAGAGCCCTCCGAACGCCGAGGAGTGTTCGTCGCGGACGTTGAGGATGTTGAAAAGCTGGAACACCACGAAGGTGACGAAGGCGAGGGTGTGCGCCACTTCGATGCCGCGGTCCAAGCCGTGTGCGAACGCGTAGAGGGTCCCGGCCACCATCACGAGTCCGGACAACAGGATCCGCGCCAGGCGGCCCGCACTGAGGATCTGCGCTCCCGGGCGTCGTGGCGGCTCATCCATGACGGATCGCCGCGGTGGTTCCAGACCGAGCGCCAATGCGGGGGGACCGTCGGCGATCACGTTGACCCACAACAACATCAGCGGTGTCAGAACGCTGGTTCCGGTACTGAACAACAGGGAGCCGATCACCATGGTGAGGATCGCGGCGACATTGGTGCCGACCTGGAAGCGGACGAACTTGACGATGTTGTCGTAGATGGTGCGGCCGGCGCGGACGGCCCGGACGATGGTCGCGAAATTGTCGTCGGTGAGGATCATCGCGGCGGCTTCCTTGGACACGTCGGAGCCGGTGATCCCCATGGCCACCCCGATGTGGGCGGCTTTGAGCGCCGGCGCGTCGTTCACGCCGTCACCGGTCATGGCGACGACCTCACCTCGCCGCTTGAGCGTGTCGACGATGCGGATCTTGTGCTCCGGCGCCACCCGCGCGAACACGCCGGTAGTGGTCGCCGCCTGTTCGAGGGCATGGTCGTCGAGCCGGTCGATGTCCGGTCCCGACATGCCGTCGCCCCCGATGCCGACCGCGCGGGCGATGGAGGTAGCGGTGGCCAGGTGATCACCGGTGATCATCTTGACGTCGATTCCGGCGGCATGGCATTCGGCGACCGCGGTGCGGGCTTCCGGTCGTGCTGGATCGAGCAGGCCGATCAGCCCGGTCAGGACCAGTCGGCGCGGCAGCGCGGGCGCCCCGGCGTCCATGTCGCCGTGGGCGACAGCCAGGACGCGCTGACCTCGTCCGGCGAGATGATCGAGTTCCGCCAGCACCCGGCGGCGTGCGTCGTCGTCGAGCGGGACGTCACCGTGTTCCCGGCGCACATGGGTGGCCAGGTGGAGCAGGACGTCCGCCGCGCCCTTCACGTGCGCACGGATCGCGGGCCCGTGACGATGGAACGTCGCCATGTACTTCAAAGCGGAGTCGAAGGGGATCTCGGAGACGCGGGGAGTGGCGCCGCGCAGCGCCATGACGTCCAATCCCGCCTTGCCCGCCAGGGTCACCAGCGCGCCCTCGGTCGGATCGCCGACAAGAGCGGCGTCCTGGACCACCGCGTCGTTGCACAGCACCGCGCTGGTCAGCAGCTCACCGAGATCGGGGACTTCACCGCCGTCTTCGGCGGTGATCGCGCCTTCGAAGCCGTAGCCCTCACCCGACACCAGGTAACGGCGTCCGGCATACCACAGCGAACGCGCGGTCATCTGGTTCAGCGTGAGTGTGCCGGTCTTGTCGGTACAGATGACCGTCGTCGCGCCCAGGGTTTCCACGGCGGGGAGCCGTTTGACGATCGCGCGCTGACGCGCCATCCGCCGCATTCCCAGTGCCAGTGTCACCGTGACGACGGCGGGCAGCCCCTCCGGGATGGCGGCTACGCCGAGCGCGACGGCCAGCGTGATCACCTCACCGATACCGCCGCCGGCCGCGAATTGCAGGACCGCCACGAGGAGGACCGCCACCCCGGCGAGGCAGGCCAGGCGGACACCGAGCTTGTCCAGCTGCCGCTGCAGCGGGGTCCGTGTCGAATCGGTGCGTTCCAGCAGCCCGGCCACCTTGCCGATCTCCGTGCGCATGCCGGTGCCCGTGACCAGCAGCTCGCCACGGCCCCTCGTGACGATGCTCGTCATATGGGCCATGGACGTCCGATCGGGCAGCGCCATCTCGCCCTGCCGCGGCGCCGCGGATTTGGGGACGGGGGCGGATTCGCCGGTCAAACCGGATTCATCGGTTTCCAGGTTCACTGTCGACAGCACCCGGCCGTCCGCCGGCACCCGGTCACCGGCGTCCACCAGGACGACGTCACCCGGCACGAGCTCGGCCGCGGGCACCTCGGTCACCCTGCCGTCGCGGCGGACCCGGGCCGACGGGCTGAGCAGGCTCTTCAGCGCGGCGACCGCGCGATCCGCCCTTCGTTCCTGCACGAAACCCAGGACACCGTTCAGGCCGAGGACCAGTCCGATGACGAGCGCTTCCCGATACGACCGCTCCACCACGCCCGCCAACGCGGCCGCCACCACGAGCACGAGGTTCAGCGGGCCGGCCACCTGTGCCACCAGTACCCGCCACCACGGCCTGCTCGGCGCCTCGGCGAGCCGGTTGGGCCCGGTCACCTCGAGCCGGTCGCTCGCGTCCGAGGAGTCCAGACCACGCCCCGGATCGACGTCGAGGCGAGACGCCAGCTCTCCGGTCTCCAAGCACCACGGATCGGAGACGTCCGGCACCTGGCGTGTCCCGCGTCCGGTCAGCGGCGCGGCTTTCACTGCCGAGCGGGCGGGACGACGGCCACCGGAGAGGCGGCGTGGTGGATCAGCGCCTGGCTGGTGGAGCCCAGGAGCAGCCCGCGGAAACCACCTCGGCCTCGGGAACCGACAACGACGAGTTGGGCGTTCTCGGAGTGTTCGAGCAAGGTGTGCGCCGGCCGGTCGCGAACGACGATGCCTTGAACGGGCACGTCGGGGTACTTGCTCCGGTAGGCGTCGAGCCGCTGTTCCACCAACCGCGCCTCCGCCGCCCGGATGACCTCCCAGTCCAGCGCGGACCCGAACTCCCAGGCGTTGCTCACGGCGAAGTCCGACCACGCGCGCACGGCGACCAGACGCGTACCGCGCGCCGCGGCGGCGTCGAAGGCGAAAGCCAAAGCCGCGTCACTCGTCGGCGAGCCGTCCACACCGACGACGACCGGTGCGTCCTGCGGCCGATCCGTTCCCCGGACGACGATGACCGGGCAGTGTCCGTGGGTCGCCACCGCGACCGCGATCGAGCCGACCAGCAGCCCGGTGAACCCACCCAGGCCACGAGAGCCCAGCACGATCAACTCCGCCGAGGCCGAGCGCCCGATGAGGTGCTCCGCCGCGGCTCCGCCGCGCAGCTCGGTGGTCACGTCGACCTCGGGGGCCGCATCCCTGGCCGCCTCCGCCGCCGCCGCGAGTACTTCCCGTCCTTGTTCGATCAGCGCGTCGGCGTAGGGCCTCGGCAACTCGACCCCGGGCGGCATCTGTACCGGGATCAGCATGCAGGCATGCGTGATCGACAACGGCGCCTTCCGCCTTGCCGCTTCGGCCGCGGCCCAGCGCGCCGCCTGGAGGGCCGAAGAAGAGCCGTCCACACCCACCACTACCGGTCGCACGTCTGGTGCGGTCATCGTGTCCTCGAATCGGGAGAGTAAGTCCCGCCCCCATGGGCGGTGCTGATCACGTCATCCACCCTGCCGTTCCCCGGGTTCCGGTCCCAGTGCCATCGGCCGAGTTTCGTAGGGACCAAGGTCCCCGGCCGAGTACGCCGAAGATCCCTTGGTGCCGCACCCCGTTCCCGGCAGGATCGGGGAAAGAGACCGGTCGTGGCCGCATCGGCGCCTTCGAGAGGCCTGGTCCTATTCCCCGAAGAAGGAGAATTCCTTGCTGTCCCCAGCATCCGCCGCGGTTGTTCGTGTCACCTTGCCCGTCGTGCGCGCGCACGCCGTGGAAATCACCGGTGAGTTCTACTCGTCGATGTTCGCCGCGCATCCGGAACTGCTCGACCTGTTCAACCAGGGCAACCAGGCCGACGGCCGTCAGAAGCTCGCGCTGGCGTCGGCTGTCGCCGGCTTCGCCGAGTATCTGCTCGCCGAGGACGGCGACGACGCCGCGCCGTTCGAGCGAGTCGCCGAGCGGATCGCGCACAAGCACGTGTCGCTGGGCATCCGGGCCGAGCAGTACCCGCTCGTCGGTCATCATCTGCTCACCGCCGTCGGCACGGTCCTCGGTGCCGCGGTAACCCCTGAGGTCTCCGCGGCGTGGCACGAGGTCTGCTGGCTGCTCGCCTGTCGGCTGATCGCCGCCGAAGCCCGCCTCTACGAACGTGGTGACCTCGATCCCGCCGCCCTCTGGCGCCGCTGGCGCGTGGCCAAGCGCCTCGACGAGGCCGTCGACGCGGTGTCGTTCACCCTGGTGCCCGATGACGGCGCGGCCGTCCCGGACTTCCTGCCCGGCCAATACGTTTCGGTCGCCGTCGACCTGCCCGACGGCCGTCGCCAGCCTCGCCAGTACTCCTTGTCACACGGTCCGGGAAGGGGCTCGCTGCGGATCACCGTCCGCCGGGTTCGCGGCCGCGACAGCGCCCCGGACGGCGCGGTGTCCAACCACCTGCACGACCGCGTGACCGAAGACGGCACCCTGCTTCTCGGGCCACCCGCGGGCGAGACGACCCTCGACACCGGTGACGGACCGGTGCTCCTGGTAAGCGCCGGCATCGGGATCACCCCGATGGCCGCCATGCTGGATCACCTCGCCCGCACCCAGCCGACGCGGCGGATCGTCCTCGCCCACGCCGATCGCTCACCCGCTCACCACGCGCTTCGCCGCGAATGTGCCCAGACCGCGAAGGGGTTGGGCGAGGCCGAGGAGTTGTACTGGTACGAGAACGGCCACGACGACAGCTCGCGGCCCGGTCTCATGGACGTCGACGCGCTCCCGTTGCCTCCGGGCACCACCGCCTACCTGTGTGGCCCCTTGCCGTTCATGCACGGGATCCGCACCGGACTGATCCGGCGCGGCCTGCCCGCCGAGCGCGTTCACTACGAGGTGTTCGGCCCCGGAATGCTCGAACGGGGCTGACGCCCATGTACTTGTCGAGGATAAGGGCGAACCTGGCGTGTCCCTGGGACTGGCTTCGCGGCATGGCAACAGTGGCGGTTCGGGAACACTGGACCGCGCCCACCCCCACGACACCCGTCGGCCTACTCCAGCCGAGATGAGCGTTCCGAGGCACGGGCGGAGACGTCGGCGTCGCTGCAAAATCCGGCCAGACGGCGTTTGAGGCAGAGCAGGCCAACGATGGCCCCGTCGTGATCGACCACGGCGAGGCGCCGCTGTCCGCGTGCCAAGAGGAGCAGGCGTGCCTGTTCGGCGGGCACGTCCACGGTGACCGTCCGGCCCGACATCCGCGAGTGGGGCAGAGCGAGGTCGGCACCGTCCAGATCCGCGGGAAGGTCGGTGCGGAGGAGGGCGCCGATGAGACGTCCGTACTCCGTGAGCAGGAGCATGTGGACGTGGTCGTCGGCGAAGCAGGCCGGGCCTGATCGACGGAGATGTCCACTGGTGACGTCTTGGGTCGCCGCACCAGCACGTCGCCGACGGTCTTGCCGATCAGCCCGGGTTGAGCGGGAGCGGGCACGGTATGTCCTCCTTACTTGAGGGGTAAGACAAACGTGGCGTGACCGAGCCTCTGCGGTGAAAGACCCCTTCGCTGGCCTGGTCGTGGGTCGGGTTGGTCGTGAGTGGCGTGGTTCCGGACTGGCCGACAGGAGTCAGCCGTGCTCTTCATTGTCCACAAGGGACGCTTTTCAGCGACGAAATGCCTGTTTCAAGGCCATATGCCCGATTTGGCGAGGGGGTCGTGAGTGGCAAGTAGGGTTCTAACCCTCTTTGCCACTCACGACCCCCTCGGCAACCGCACAAATCGCTCGACTCTGGCACTGATATCTCGAAAAATGTCCCTTATGGACAGTCGGGAAAGTGTCTCTTCGGCAAGTCC
The DNA here is from genome assembly GCF_056435645.1 of Amycolatopsis sp. NPDC043889. NCBI lineage: Bacteria > Bacillati > Actinomycetota > Actinomycetes > Pseudonocardiales > Pseudonocardiaceae > Amycolatopsis > Amycolatopsis sp. NPDC043889. The sequence continues at coordinate 26,015 of NZ_JBWKEC010000002.1, read as the reverse complement.
CGCTCCTGCCTGTACCGATCCTCAAGGAGAATCGGGGCTCACTGGCGAGTCCGCTGCCACTCACGAGCCCGTCCAGGCCTCATTGCCGGGTGTCGTGCAGGGCTCGATCCCGCACGTCGGCCGGTGTCGGGGCAGGAGTCACGGGCTTCCCCCGGCGGCCGCGGTAGACGACGTAGGGGCGCCACAGGTAGGCCAGCGGCGCCGACCACACGTGGACCAGCCGCGTGAAGGGCCACAGCGCGAGGAAAAGGAATCCGCCGATCGCGTGCAGCTGATAGACGAGCGGCGCGCCGGTCATCAGGTGCGGTTCGGGAGAGAACCAGAAGACGCCGCGGAACCAGACGGCGATCGTCTCGCGGTAGTCGTAACCCTCGCCGAGGAGATTGGTCCCGACCGTGGCGGTCATCCCGAGTACCACCATCGCGGCCAGCGCGACGTAGAGCACCTTGTCCATCGTCGTGGTGACCCGGCGGACGCGGCGGTTGACGAAGCGGCGGGCGATCAGTAACGCGAGGCCAGCCACGAGCATGACACCGGTGACGGTGCCGCCCCAGACTGCGGTGGCGTGGTAGAAGTGCTCGGAGATCCCGATCTTCGCCGTCACCGAAGCGGGCACCAGCAGGCCCATGGCGTGACCGGCGATGACACCGAACGCTCCGAGGTGGAACAACGGTGAGCCCAGCCGCAGGATGCGGCTCTCCAGCAGTTGGCTGGTATGGCTGGTCCAGCCGAACTGGTCGTGGCGCCACCGCCACACGTGACCGAGGAGGAACACCGCCAGGCAGGCGTAGGGGACGACGATCCAGACGAACGTGCTCACGGGGCACTCTCCATCGAACGGTTGTTGAAGGGGTGCGCGTGGGCACACGCTTCGGTACTGAGATCGGGACCGAAGCCGATGGTGGCGACATCGGTGCCGTACGGCGCGAGCCCGACCGATTCCACGGGAGGGCCGTCTTCGGCGAGCGCGCGGATCGTGTCCCGGTCGGCCTCGGTCAGTGGCGGCAACGCGGCGACGACCGCCTCGAGCACGTGCCGGTAGGGCGATCCGCATTCGTCCAAAGTGGAGCGCAGGAGCTCCAGTCCCCGGCGGTGCTGGCGCAGCGGCGCCTCGCCGTCGCCCGGGCCGGCGACCGCGGCGAACTCGAGTACCACCGGCAGCAGATCGGGCAGCTCGCCAGGGGTCAGGCGCAGGCCGTGGGCGCGGTAGCGCTGTTTGAGGGTGAGCAGGGCGATGCCGCGCTTACGGGTGTCGCCGTGCAGGTAGTAGGTCAGGTACAGCCCCGAGCGCCGACGCAGGTCGAACGTGCGGACGTAGTGGGTCTCGACCTGGAGGGAGTCGGTGGTCAGGAACCAGTCGAGGAACGCGGTGAGTTGTTCCCGAACCTCGTCGTGGGTGATCTCGCCGACGGCGGCGGACAGTTCCTTCCCGGCCCCGATCAGTGCGGCGTCGGGGTAGGTGAGCAGCACCGAGGCGAGTTCGAACAGCCGGGTCCGGTCGGTACCCTCCACAAAGGACTGTTCGGGCGCGGTCATGAGCGGCCTCCGGCGGGATCGATGGTCAGGCCGAGCCTGCCGTCGCCGCGGCGCGCGAACAGGCTCCGGCGGCCCGGGCGGACCTGCCGGTCTTCGGTCACGAGGTGGAACCGCTCGGCGGTCGCGGCCGGTTCGGTCATCCCGGGGCCGCCGGCGCAGTCCAGCGAACAGTCCGAAGTGGACGCCGCCTGTGCTTCGAGCGCGGCGGCGTCCTTGGCGTAGGCGGCGGGGATGACGTAGCGCTCGTCGTACTTGGCGATCGCGAGCAGCCGGTACATCGCCTCGATCTCTTTGCCGGACATGCCGACGGCCTCGCAGAGTTCCTCGGCGACGGTGCCGTCGAGGGTGCGGGCGCGCATGTAGGAACGCATCGCGGCGAGCTTCATCAGCACGCCCGCCACCGCGTCGGCGTCGCCCGCGGTGAACAGTTCGGCGAGGTATTCCACGGGGATCCGCAGATCACGGATGGTGTGGAAGACGTCGTCGGCGTCGGTGTCGTCGCGCCCTGCGGCGTTGACGGCGTCCAGCACGGGGGAGAGCGGCGGGACGTACCAGACCATCGGCAGGGTGCGGTATTCCGGGTGCAGCGGCAAAGCGATCTTGTACTCGCTGATCAGCTTCCACACCGGCGAGGCCTGTGCGGCGAGCACCCACTCCTCGGGCAGGCCCGCCTCGGTCGCCATACGCACCGTCTCGGGATCGTGCGGGTCGAGAAACACCGCTCGTTGCGCGGCCAGCAGCTCCCGCTCGTCTTCCACGGAGGCGGCGGCGAGCACCGCGTCCTCGTCGTAGAAGACCAGGCCCAGATAGCGCAGCCTGCCGACGCAGGTCTCCGAACAGATGGTGGGCTGGCCGGCTTCGATGCGCGGGAAGCAGAAGGTGCACTTCTCGGCCTTGCCGGTGGCGTGATTGACGTAGACCTTCTTGTAGGGACAGGCGCTCACGCACATGCGCCAACCGCGGCAGCGGTCCTGGTCGACCAGGACGATGCCGTCCTCCTCGCGTTTGTACATCGCGCCCGACGGGCAGGCCGAGACGCAGGCGGGGTTGAGACAGTGCTCGCAGATCCGCGGCAGGTGGAACATGAAGGTCTTCTCGAACTCGAACCGCACCCGTGCCGCCGCGTCGGGGTCCATCGCGGTGATGTTGGGATCGGTGCCGGCGCGCTCGTGGGCGCCGCCGAGGCTGTCCTCCCAGTTCGCGCCCCATTCGAGGCTCATCGGTTCCCCGGTGAGGGCCGACCTCGGTTGCTTGACCGGGGTGTCGGTGAGCCCGGCGGGCGCGGTGACGAGGACGTCCTTGTCGAAGGTCGCGGGCTCGTAGTAGTCCTCGAGCGTCGGCAGGTCGGGGTTGGCGAAGATGCGCGAAAGCCGCTTCGCACGGCCGCCGGAGCGCAGGACCAGCCGTCCCTTCTTGTCGAGCTTCCAGCCGCCCTTCCAGCGTTCCTGATCCTCGTAGTGCTTGGGGTAACCGATACCGGGTTTGGTCTCGACGTTGTTGAACCAGACGTACTCGGTGCCTTCGCGGTTGGTCCAAGTCTGTTTGCAGGTCACCGAGCAGGTGTGACAGCCGATGCACTTGTCGAGGTTCATCACCATCGCGACCTGGGCGCGGATGCGCATGTCAGTACTCCACTTCCTGGCCGCGGCGGCGGATCACGGTGATCTCGTCGCGCTGGCTGCCGATGGGGCCGTAGTAGTTGAAGGCGTAGGTCAGCTGGGCGTGGCCGCCCGCGAGATGGGTCGGCTTGATGAGCAGCCGGGTCATCGAGTTGTGGTAGCCGCCGCGCTTTCCCTTGCCCTTGCCGCTTTTCTCGGTCTTCGGGACGTTCACGGTGCGTTCGGGGGAGTGATACTGGAACACCGTGCCCTCGGGCATCCGGTGGCTGACGACGGCGCGGGCCACGATCACGCCGTTGCGGTTGACGGCCTCGACCCAGTCGTTGTCGGCGACACCGATCTTGGCGGCGTCCTCGACACTCATCCAGATCACCGGACCACCGCGGGAGAGCGCGAGCATGAGTTCGTTGTCGTGGTACATCGAGTGGATCGACCACTTCGCGTGCGGAGTGAGAAACCGGACGGTCACGCCGCCGTCGGCGAGTTCGCCGGGCTTTCCGAAGTGCCGGGCCATGTTCAACGGCGGCCGGTAGCCGGGCAGATGCTCGCCCAGTTCGGCGACCCAGTCGTGCTCGACGAAGAAGTGCTGCCTGCCGGTGAGAGTGTGCCACGGCTTGCGCCGTTCGACATTGATGGTGAACGGCGAGTACCGGCGCCCGCCCTTTTCCGAGCCGGACCACTCCGGGCTGGTGAACACCGGCTGCGGCGCCTCCTGAGTGGACGCGTACGTGACGTGATCGGTTTCGTGGCCCTCGATCAGGTCGGTGAACTGGTGACCGGTCCGCTTTTCCAGTTGCTGGAAGCCTTCGTGGGCAACGCGGCCGTTGGTCGTGCCGGACAGCGCGAGGATCGCCTCGCACATCCGGTCCGCTGTGGACAGTGACGGACGGCCGGCGAACGGGCCGTCGGGCACGACGCCGTTCTGGTGGCGCAGGTACTCCAGCTCGGTGGTGACGTCGACGGTGATGCCCTTGGTCGTGGTGCCGAGCTTGTCCAGCAACGGGCCGACGGCACGCATCTTCGCGCCGATGAGCGTGTAGTCACGTTCGATCTCGACCAGCTTCGGCATCGTCACGCCCGGCACCGGTTCGCACTCGCCGCGCTTCCAGTCCCGGACCCGGCCGGACGGCGTCGCGAGCTCGTCGGGCGTGTCGTGCTGCAGCGGCGCGGCAAGCACGTCGCGGCGGGTACCGAGGTGGGTGACCGCCAGCTCGCTGACCTTGTCGGCGATGGAGAGGAAGGCGTCGTAGTCGGTGTGCACCTCACCCGGCGGGGCGACGGCGGGTGAGAACGCGTGCACGAACGGGTGCATGTCGGTGGTGGAGATGTCGTGCTTCTCGTACCAGGTGGCGGCGGGCAGGACGACGTCGGAATGCAGGCCGGTGTTGGTCATCCGGAAGTCGATCGCGGTGAGCAGGTCGAGCTTGCCGGTGGGCGCTTCGTCCCGCCACACCACGTCACGGGGACGCTCCTCGGGACCGCACTCGTCGGCCGACGCCAGCGAATCCACGCCGAGCAGGTGCTTCATGAAGAACTCGTTGCCCTTGCCGGAGGAGCCGAGCAGGTTCGCCCGCCACAAGGTCAGGCAGCGGGGGAAGTTGGCGGGGTCGTCCGGGTCGTCGGCGACGGCCTTGAGCCGTCCCGCGCGCAGCTCTGAGACGATGTGCTCGCTCGTGCTCACGCCCGCGTCCGCGGCCTCGTCGGTGAGGTCGAGCGGGTTGCGGTCGAACGCCGGATGGCCCGGCGACCAGCCCATGCGCTGAGCTGCCGCGACGGTGTCGGCGAACGCCATACCCGCCAGCCGTCCCTGTCCCAGCGGCGAAGCGAGCTCGTCGGCGGGCACCTTCTCGTAGCGCCACTGGTCGGTGTGCAGGTACCAGAACGGGGTGCTCGCCTGGTGCCGCATCGGTCGCTGCCAGTCGAAGGCGAAGCTCATGTGCTGTTGCCCGGTGATCGGCCGCGCCTTCTCTTGGCCGACGTAGTGCGCCCAGCCGCCGCCGTTGACGCCCTGGCAGCCGGTGAGCGTGACCAGCGCGATGAAGGCGCGATAGGTCATGTCCGAGTGGAACCATTGGTTCGCGCCCGCGCCGAGCGCGATCAGGGAACGGCCGCGGCTGCGCTCGGCGTTGCGGGCGAACTCGCGCCCGATCTTGGCCGCCATCGCCGCGGGAACACCGGTGAGCCGCTCCTGCCACGCGGGCGTGTGCGGGGCGTCGGCGTCGGCGTACCCGGTCGGCCATTCGCCGGGCAGGTCGCCGCGACGGACGCCGTACTGGGCCATGATGAGGTCGAAGACGCCGGTGACGAGGTGGTCGCCCACGCGCTTGACCGGAACACCGCGGCGCATGGTGGCGCCGCCCTCGGTCTCGCCGATGTCGAACCGGGCGAGGTCCACGGGAACCTGTCCGGTGGCGTGATCGAGCACGCCGAGCGCGGGCACGACGTCGCCGAGGTCGAGGTTCCACCGGCCTTCGCCCTCAGGGCCGTAGCGGAATCCCAGCGACCCACCCGGCACCACCGGGGCACCGGACGTGTCGTCGAGCAAAACGGTCTTGTGTCGCGCGCCAGGATCTTCGTCGCCGAGGTCCGCGGCGGTGAGGAACCGGTCCGCGACATAGACGCCCGGTTCCTGTTCGCGAAGCGTCACCAGGAAGGGCAGGTCGGTGTAGGACCGCACGTAGTCGGTGAAGTAGGGGACCTGGCGGTCGCGGAAGAACTCGGTGAGCATCACGTGGCCCATGGCCATCGCCAGCGCACCGTCGGTGCCGGGCCGAGGGGCGAGCCAGTCGTCGGCGAACTTGACGTTGTCGGCGTAGTCGGGGCTGACGGCGACGACCTTGGTGCCGCGGTAGCGGGCCTCGGCGAGGAAGTGGGCGTCCGGGGTGCGGGTGACCGGGATGTTGGAGCCCCACATGACCAGGTAGGTGGAGTTCCACCAGTCGCCGGCCTCGGGGACGTCGGTCTGGTCGCCCCACACCTGGGGCGAGGCGATCGGCAGATCGGCGTACCAGTCGTAGAACGACAGCAGCGTGCCGCCCAGCAACGCGTGGTAGCGGGTGCCCGCCGCGAAGGACGCCATGGACATCGCCGGGATCGGTGAGAACCCGACGACACGATCGGGCCCGTAGGCCTTGGTGGTGTACACATGCGCGGCGGCGACCAAGGTGGTCACCTCGTCCCACGACGCGCGCACGAACCCGCCGCGACCGCGCTGTCCTTTGTAGACGGCTGCCTTGCGCGGGTCCTCGACGATGTCGGCCCAGGCTTCGACCGGATCGCCGAACCGCCGCAGCCCCGCCCGGAACATCGTGATCAGCGAGCCCCGTACGTAGGGGTGCCGGACTCGGGAAGGCGAGTACTCATACCAGGAAAAAGACGCCCCGCGCGGACAACCCCGGGGTTCGTAGTCCGGGCTGTCCGGGCCAGTGGTCGGGTAGTCGGTCGCCTGGTGCTCCCAGGTGATCAGCTCGTCCTTGACGAATACGTTCCACGAGCACGAACCGGTGCAGTTGACGCCATGGGTCGACCGCACGACCCGGTCGTAGCTCCATCGGTCGCGGTAGAACGACTCCCAGGCACCGGAATCGATCTGGTGGAGGGTCCGGCCGTGGTCACCGACCGTCTCCTTGGTCAGGAAACGACGGGCACCGAGCAGCGGCCCGTGGCCGGGAACGTGGTCGTTCGCAGGGGCAGGATGGGAAGACACGGGGACGCGGCTCCTTCGAGTGATCCGGACACCGGGACCGAGGCGGGTGACCGGTAAGGCATCACCTATGTTCGGCGAGAGCGGCCCGCCGATCACCAGGCGAACGTCCCGCACGGAGGGACCTTCGGTCCCGTCCTGCCGGGCCATCCGGCGGGCTACTGTTCGACCAGGCCGGTGGCGAGCAGGATCACGCCGAGCGAGCCGACGAGCGCGGTGATGGACGCGGCTCGTGCGGCGGCGGGCCGTCGCTTGGCCTGCGCGATGCCGTGCACGGTCGCCGCGGCCATGACCAGGGTGAACAGGATCAGCTTCGCGGCCAGGACGCGGCCGTCCAGCCGATGGCGGCGGCCGGCATCCAAGCCGCCGGACCTCGCGGACGGCGGGTGCCGAGCGCACGAACGAGCGGGATCATCGCAACAGTGACACCGGCGGCGTAGCACGCGAGACCGGCGAGGGTCAGCCATTGGCTCGCCGCGAGAATGCCGCCCACGGTGAGGACCAGTCCCACCGCCAGCACCGGGAGCGCGCGACGCGCCGCCGAAGCGGTGCCGTCGGCGATCCGGGTGCCGAGTGTGGTCGGCCACAGGGTGAACAGGGTGCCCAGCACCGCGAATCCCACCCAGCTCAACAAAGTCAGGTGGACGTGCGCACCCCACAGGCGCGAGTACCAGATCGGGGTCGCGGCCCCGGTGCCGAGCGCCGCACCCGTGACGGCGCCGGCCAGTAGCGCGACGCTCGCCGAGGCGTAGAAGCCGATGAGGTGGCCGAACCGGCGCTGAAGCGCCTTTCGGTAGGTACGCACCAGGAAAACGGTGTGCACGGCGGCGATCACGCAGACGCCCGCGGCACCGGCACCGGTCACCACGGATACGTCCGTGGTGACTCCGGCGAGCACGGTGACCACGAAAAGGTTCAGTGCCATCAGTCCGGCCGCCACCCGTCGGACGGGTGGGGCCGGTGCGCGGCACAGCGTCACCACAAAGTGTTCGGACCAGATCAAGATGGCGTTGGTGACCGCACCCAGCAGCAGGGCGTGCAGCGCGACCCAGCCCGGCAAGCCGAGCACTTGGTGCGCGGCCGACAGCACGACGGCGACGGCCAGCCAGCCCAGCACCACCGCGTTGGCCCACACGAACAACGGCCCTCGCGGGCGCGCCGCGGTCGGTGGCGCGAGGTCGGTCCGAGGTGTTTCGTCCACGCCGTCGAGGAAAGCCGGACGGCGATTCCGCCGAAAGGGACGTTCGGCCCGCGAGGACGGGACCGTCGATCTCTGTCGATCCGCCGGTTCGGTTCGCATCCTTGAGCTGTCCACTACTTACGACGAGAACGTCCGAGGCGACATGACGACGCACGTGACAACGCCGGGTACGGATCCGGCCATGGGCAACAAGGACGAGAACGACGGCGGACCACCGGCCGGTCGGCGGATGCTCATGCTGGCGATCGCGACCGTGGGTTTCGCGGTGAACTTCTGGGCGTGGGCGTTGCTGAGCCCACTCGGCCCACTGTTCAAAGAGGACCTCGGGCTGAGCGCGTTCCAGCAGGCGCTGCTGGTCGCCGTCCCGGTCGTGGTCGGCTCGGTCGGGCGGATCCCCGTTGGTGCGTTGACCGACCGGTACGGCGGACGCGTGATGTTCCCGCTGGTCTCGGTGGCGACGATCGTGCCGGTGCTCTTCCTCGGCCTGGTGGGGGATACCTCGCTGGCGGCCCTGCTGGTCGGCGGATTCTTCCTCGGCATCGGCGGTACCGCGTTCGCCGTGGGGGTGCCGTTCGTCAACGCCTGGTTCCCGCCACAGCGACGTGGACTGGCGATCGGCGTGTTCGGGGCGGGCATGGGCGGTACCGCGATCAGTGCCTTGACCACCGTGCCGCTCGTGGACGCCGGCGGAGCGGCGACACCGTTCGTACTCACCGCCGTCGTACTGGCCCTCTACGCCGTCACCGCGTTCCTGCTGCTGCGGGACGCACCAGGCCGGACGGTGCCGACCGAGTCCGCCCGCCGCCGCTTGGCCGACACGGCTCGCCTGCCCATCACGTGGCAGGCATCGGCGCTGTACGCGGTCGCCTTCGGTGGCTACGTGGCGTTTTCCGTCTATCTGCCCGCCTATCTGAAGGCTGCCTATGGGCTTACGCAGGCCGACGCTGCCAACCGGATGGCCGGCTTCGTGCTCTTGGCCGTGCTGATGCGCCCCGTGGGCGGGTGGCTGTCCGACCGTATCGGACCGGTGCGGGTCTTGGCCGGAGTCTTCGCGGTGGTCACCGCCGCGGCTGCGGTCACGGCGTTCACCCCGGCCCTGATGCCGGTCGGCACGATCACCTTCCTGTCCATGGCCGCCGCGCTCGGCGCCGGCAGTGGCGCTGTCTTCGCGCTCGTCGCGCTGCTGGCACCGGGGAACAAGGTCGGTTCGGTCACCGGGATCGTCGGCGCAGCAGGTGGTCTGGGCGGATTCGTGCCGCCACTGGTGATGGGCGCCCTGTACGGGGCGTTGGGCTCGTACGCCCTGGGCCTGGCCGCCCTGGCCGCTGTCGCCGCCGCCGCGTTGGCCTTCACCGCGACCGCCGTGCGTGGTGCGATCGCCGAGCGTGAGGCCGAGCAGTTCGAGTCGTGTGGCTGACAGAACGGGCACGAACTCGTGCCACCGCGCATCTGCTGTGTTGGTCGCGAACCTCCGTGGACGTCCGCGGGCTCGTGCCCTCGGCGCTCCGGGGTCCGATGTCAGTGCCTCGCCGACACCCATCCCGGCCAAGGGAGCCAGGGCACGGCGTCCTCTGCGGTGCAGCCAGATCACTCCGCCAAGTCAACGGCGAAAGTCATGCTCCGGCACTGCCACCCGGGAGAGCCGCGGGGCGCTGTCGCAAGGCCCGAGCACGGTCCAGTACGGGGGCTTCGCTCCGCATCGCGAAGGCACCACACTGATTCCCGCTCGCCACCGCAGAGGACTATCAGACGCGCCATAGGCGTTCAGTCGGACTTCGAGGCGGCCAGCCGGTTCAGCAGACGGATCCGGCCGTGGTTGGGGACCGACCGGATCGGGTGCCCGGCAAGGCCCCAGTGCCCGAGAAGGGTGTTCGCCGCGGTCCAGCCGGTGGCGGCCGCGCGTTCCATGAGGGCGACCGGGAGGTCGATCCGGATGCCGTCGCCCGCGAGCGCGAGGGCCGGGTCCGGGGTTTCCACCGTGGGCCGTCGGGCGAAGTCGCCGACGCCGAACAGCGGGCAGTCTTCGCGCCACAACGTGATTTCGCCGACGACGCGAGCTTCCCGGGTCTCCGGGTAGATCTCGTGGAGGCGGCCTTCCAGTGCCTTTTCCAACCCGCTCGAGTCCTCGGTGGTGGCCGCGTAGGCGTGCAGTTCGACGACCGATCCGCCGGTGCGGGCGGCCCAGCGCCGAGCTTCTCCCTCGTACCGGTCGAGCAGGCTGATGTTGTCCAGCGGCGGGATGCTTCCGGTGCCGAGGAACGGTGAACGATGTGACTCGACCGGGCGGTCGAGCCAGAGCCGCCGGACCAGGAAGGGCGGGGCGGTACGCGAACCGCCGACGTCGGCTCGCCAGGCCTCGGTGCCGATACCCGGTGAAGCGGCGACGATTTCGCGCAGCCCGGAGACGTCGCAGGCGAGGACCACGCCGTCGAAGTTCTCTGTCCGGCCGCCTGATTCGATGGCGAAACCTTCCGGGGTCCGGCCGAGGCCGGTCACCGTCGTGCCGGTGCGGATGTCGGTGCGGCGGCCGGTGAGATAGCTCGCGAGCGGGTCCCAGAGCGCTTGGGGGAACGGCTCGGTCGGTACGTCGAAGACCAGACCTTCGCTGGAGCCCAGGAAATACAGGTGGAACATGGTCGCCAGCTCGGCGGCCGACAGGTCGCGCGGGTCGGCGAAGAAGCTGCGGGAGAAGACCTCGAACGCGAGGTGCTTGGCGGCGGGCGGGAAGTTGATCGCTTCGAGGAAGGTCGAGGCGTCGGTGCGGTCGAGCCGGTGGTAGATCTCCGGCACGCTGACCGTCGCCAGCGGCAACGCCTCGCGGCCGCTGAGATGCAGCAGATCCTTGCGGGTGAAGGTCGGGCTACGCCAGGCGAACGCCACCGCGTTCCACGGCGGGGTGCGCGGAAGCCCGGCGAAGGTGTCGATGCGGCCGTGTGCGTCCAGCAGCGGGTAGTCGGTCAGCGGGGTGAGCCGGTCCAGCCGCGGATCGGTGCGCGCGAGCAGGGCGCGCAGGTTGTAGTACTGGCGGAAGAACGCGTGGAAACCCCGGCTCATGGTCACCGCGGTGCCGTCCGCCAGCTGTTCCCGCCAACCGCCGACCCGGCCGCCGAGATGGCCCTCGCGTTCGAAGACGGTGACGGCGACGCCGCGTTCGGCCAGTCCGGTAGCCGCGGTGAGCCCGGCGATGCCGCCGCCCACGATCGCGGCGGTGGGACGCCGTCCGAGCAGTCCGGCGTCGGCCAGCCCTGGCGGGGCCGGCCGGGTGACGCGGCGGGGGTCCCTGGGGCCGGTCACACCGTCTCCGAGGGCGCGGTGCCGACGACGGTGTGGACGATGTCCCGCTGCCAGCCGCCGACGGTCGCGGTGTGGACGCCGGTGAAGCCGGCGTCGGTGAGGCGCCGGGCGAGTGAGGTGACGCCGTCGAACTCGAGGACACTGCGGCGGAGATGACGGTAGAGCGTGGCGTCGCCGGTGGTGAGCTTCCCGAGCGGGATGATCACACCCGCGCAGACGGCGTTCCAGACCCAGCGGGCGCGCGGGGAATCGCGGACGGAGTACTCGTGCACCGCGATCCGCCCACCCGGCCGGAGCAGCCCGCGAAGCCGTCGCAGCTGCGTGGTCGGGTCGATGAGATTACGCAGCAGGTACGCCGCCAGGATGCCGTCGAACGGACCGTGGATCCCGGCCAGCTCCTCGACCGGTGTGTGCACGAATTCGACGCTGTCCGGCCAGGTCTTGCTCCGGGCTCGCTCCAGCATTTCGCCGGACGCGTCGAAGGCGGTGATCCGGGCGTTCGGCATCACCGACAGGAGGGCCGCCGTGGACGCGCCGGTTCCGCAGCCGGCGTCCAGCACCCGCGATCCGGATGCCTCCGCGGGAAGGGCGAGCCGCCGGGCCGAAAGGCGCAAGTGTTCGTGGTAGCCGGGATTCGCGCCGACGAGGCGGTCGTAGAACCGGGCTTCGGTGTCGAAGGCCGAAGGCACGGTATCGCGCGGCAAACCGTCCCGCGCCATGGCGTTCATCGCGCTTCCTCTCGTGATCGGGCTCGTTCCCACAGCAGCAGCACGGCGGTCACCATCGCGAAGCCGAAGAGGAAGTCTTCGACCGGGATGTCCCAGGGAAACCGCCAGCCGGTGATGTGTTCGGGCGCGTAGAGGACGATCGGCGAGGACAGCTTCGTCAGCCAGCCGTCGACGGGGATCTGGAAGCCGGTGACGATCGCCATGGTGAGCCAGTAGGCGGGTTTGCGGAACAGCCCGGTCTTCAGCACGGCGAGCTCGAACAGTACGACCACGATCACCGAGACGACGGCCGGAACGGTGTAACCCCAAGGGATCATCGCCGGACCGCCTGTTTCCCGCGCCGCCGGACCGCGGTGAGGGTGAGCTGGACCGCTTCGTAGGTCAGCACCCCGCAGATCGGGATCACGACGAAGAACAGGATCTCTTCCAGCGGAAGGGAGAACGGGGCGCGGACGCCGGTGACGAATTCGGGCGCGTAACTCCAGACCTCACCGGCGATCGCCAGCGCGTCCCAGACGAGGAAGACCACGGCCACCGGGAGCAGCGCGCGGGCGAGGCGTTTCGGCTGCCGGTAGACGCGGGCGCCCGCGATTTCCAACGGGAGCGTCACCAGGACACATGCCGCCAGTACGACCAGGTATTCGACCTTGCCCACTCAGCCCACCGCCGAAGGGGGAGCGGGGGCGGGATGCCGCGTCCGAGCCCACTGTGAACGGGCGAGCGCGCCACAGGCGACCCCGAGCCGGCGGCGCCGGGACACCGTCGCCCGGCCGGCGAAGACGTCGTGGCCGGCGTCTTCGATCCGGTCGAGGATCTCCCCGTACAGGGTCGCGGCGGTGGCCACGCAGGGGCGTGAGACCGGATGCAGCATCGCGATTCCCGGCCGCGCTTCGGCGTAGACGCGCCGGGTCACCGCGATCTGTTCCTTGATCGCGGCCCGCACGCGGACGTCGGCTCGGCCGTGCTCGGCGCACCAGGAGAGCCGTTCGCGGTCGACGTCGTGTTCCTTGAGTTCGTCGGCGGGCAGATAGACCCGGCCGCGCGCGAAGTCCTCGGCGACGTCGCGGAGGAAGTTGGTCAGCTGGAAGGCCTTGCCGAGCGCGGCGGCGCGCGGTGCCGCCTCTTCGCGAGGAGCCACGGCGCCGAGGATCGGGAGCACCTGCAGGCCGATCACCTCCGCCGAGCCGCGCACGTAATCGTCGAGATCGTGTCTGGTGGCGTAGTCGGTGACGCTCAGATCCATCCGCATCGACGTGAAGAAGTCGCGGAAGAGCGGTTCCTCCAGCTCGTACCTGGCCGCCGTGTCGATCACCGCCGCCAGCAGGGGATCGTCACTGGTCCCCGCGGTCAGCTCGGCGAGAAACCGACCCTCCACTTCGGACAGTCGTGTGGCCAAGGACTCCGGGGTGGTGTCCGCGTCGGGCTCGTCGACGATGTCGTCCAGCCATCGCGCGAATCCGTAGAGCGCGTGGACGGCGGGCCGTTGCGCTGGGGTCAGCATGCGGGTCGCCAGAAAGTACGTCCGGCCGTGCCGGGCGTTGATGTCGCGGCACCAGGTGTACGCGGCTCGCAGGCTCGGGTCGTGGATTTCGGCGGCGTCGAGTTCGCGTCGGGTCATCGGCTCGCCTCCGTGGTCAGGTCGAGGACGCGCGAGCGGCGTCCGGGCACGCCGGTGATCCGGTCGGCGGCCAGCCTGCCGGAGATCAGCACGGTCGGCACGCCCACTCCCGGCACCGTCGCACCTCCGGCGAGGACGACGTTTTCGGTGCCACGTGGGAGGTTTCGGGGCCGGAACGGTCCGGTTTGGACGAAGGAATGGGCGTAGCCGAAGGGGGTTCCGGCCACGAGCCCGCGGTCGGCCCAGTCGGCGGGGCTGATGACCTCGGTGAACTCGGGTTCGAAATCCGGCAGGAGCCGCTGCCGCGCGACGGCGAGGATCTCCTCCGCGTACGGTCCGGCTTCGGCGGCCCAATCCGCGGGGCCCCGGTCGAGATTCGGGACCGGCGCGAGGATCGAGTAGAGCTGACGGCCCGGCGGTGCGAGGCCCGGATCGGTCGCGGTCGGCCGGGTGATCAGCAGGGACGGGTCGCTCATGCGGCGGCCGGTGGTGATGAGTTCGTCGAAGGTCGAGCGCCACCCGTGTCCGAAGGAAATGGTGTGGTGCCCGACATCGGGCCGGGTATCGGGGCCGCCGGTGTGCAGGATCAGCGCCGACGGCGCGGGCCGCAGCGGAACAGGCCGCGTCGGAGCTCGGCCGAGCAACCGGTAGCTCTCGGGTAGCTCGGTCGTGAGGACGACGGCGTCGCACGGATGGCGTTCGCCGGCGGCCGTGCGGACCGCGTGGATCCGGCTGCCGTCGCGTTCGAGCGTGCGCACGGGGTCGCCGTAGTGGAAGGTGACGCCGTTCTCGGCGGCGACCCGGGCGAGCGCCTGGGGCAGTGCCGCGACCCCGCCGGGAGGGAAGTACACGCCGCCGACAGTGTCCATATAGGAGATGACCGCGTACAGCGCGAGCGCCCGCATGGGCGACTCGCCCGCGTAGAGCGCTTGGAAGGTGAACACCCGCTTCAGCCGCTCGTCGGACAGGAAAGACCCGATCTTCGGGTCCAGCCGCCGGAATCCGCCCAGCGCCACCAGACGGGCCAGATCCGGGTTGAGCATGCCCAGCGGTGAGTCGATGTTCGAGTCGATGAACCGGCCGAACTCGGTGCGGTAGAGCCGGGTCAGCCAGTCGCGCAGCCGGAGGTAGCCCGCGGCCTCGGCAGGCCCGGCGAACTCGCGTACCGCGTCCGTCATCGCCGCGGCGTCGGTGTGCACGGGCAGGGTGCTGCCGTCGGCGAACTGTGCCAGGTAGGCCGGGTCGAGCCGGGTGAGCGGCAGTTCCTTGTCCAGTTCGGCGCCCACGGCGCCGAAGGTGTCCCGCAGGATCGACGGCATGGTCAGCACCGTCGGGCCGGTGTCGAGCAGATAGCCCTTGCGTTCGACGCGCCCCGCGCGGCCACCAGGGCCCGGGTCGCGTTCGAGGACAGTGACCTCGCGACCGCGACCCGCCAGGTGCAACGCGGCCGCCAGCCCCGACAACCCCGCTCCCACGACGACGATCCGGTCCGTCCGGCCGGGCACCGTTTTCACTGGTCGCGCTCCGTGCACCGGGTGGCGAGGACGGCCAGCGCGTCCGCGGACTGTCGGGGGACGACGGCTGGGTCGATGACCGCGAGCGCCTTGTCGGCACGTTCCCGGATGAGTTCGCCGAGGCGTTCGCGTGCGCCGGTCGCCGTGATCAGTTCGCGCCATCGGGCCACCGCGTCGTCGTCGACCGTGGTCAGGTTCAGCAGTTCGCCGAGTTCGTCACGCTGCCGCCGGTCGGCCATCTCCACGGCGAGCACCACGACGCTGGACGCCTTGCGATCGCGGAGGTCCTGGCCGGCGGGTTTGCCGGTGACCGCGGGATCACCGAAGACACCGAGCAGGTCGTCCTTGAACTGGAACGCCTCGCCGACCAGGCCGCCGTACTCGGCGAGGGCGGCCATGACGTCCGGACCGCAGCCCGCCAGCGCCGCGCCGAACTCCAGCGGCCTGCGGACGGTGTAGTTGCCGGACTTCCGGCGCAGCACGTCGAGCAGCGCGTCCCAGCCGGGAAGCGTCCGGGCGTCGTTCACCAGATCGGCGAGTTGGCCCACCGCCAGCTCCGCGCGCATCGCGTCGTACCTGGGCCAGCCGCGCGACAGCGTTTCCGCGTCCAAACCGGACTCCCGGAGCAGCTGCTCCGACCAGACCAGGAAAAGGTCACCGGCGAGCGTCGCCGCGGATTCGCCGAACCGGTCGGCGGAGCCACTCCACCCCTGTTCGGCATGCCACCGCGCGAACCGCACGTGCAGCGCGGGACGGCCCCGCCGCAGCGCCGAGGCGTCCATGACGTCGTCCTGCGCCAGCGCGAAACAATGGAGCAATTCCAAGCTCGACGCGGCCCGCAGAGCGGCGTCCGATTCCGGGCCTCCGCATCGCCAGCCGACATAGGCGAACATCGGCCGGAGGAATTTCCCTCCGGCGAGGAACTGAGGGAGGACGGTTTCCGCGAGTTCGCCCTCGCCACGGCCGGAAAAGTGCTCGGCGGCCCGTGCTGCGACGAAACCGTGGGCTTCGGCAAGACAACGCCCGCTCAAAGCGTCCAGCCAGGCGACCTGCGCCTCCTTCGACGGCACTGTTCCCGCCGCCATTGTCGACGCCATCGCCTTCCCTCCGCCGATCCGGTGATTTCGTTTCATAACCGTTTCACGTCTGGTGTACCTTGTCTACTAGATCCGGCGGTACGCCCGCAACTCGAGCGGTGTCGGCTGATAGGGCAAGGAAATCGTGGGTTTCCCGGGATTTCCCGGCTCAAACCCGGATCGCTCGCGGATCGAAGAAAGACCGTCTCGCGGACGAGAGTGGCCCGGTCCCCGCCACCCTCAGGAGCCCGGCGCCCCTCGCGCCTGGCTCCGGATGCCCGGCGGCGCCTGGTGTGGACCGGTCCTTCCCTTGGGCCCCTCCGTGGCGCCGCCGGGCGTTCTTCGTTCCGGGGACGGTATGCGCCTGCCCACGTCCGGTGACCTCGTAAGCTGCCCGCAGTGATAGCCCTGTGAGCGGGCACTGGCACCGGAAATGTGGAACGGATGGACGTCGACGAGATGAGCGGCCTTGGCGGCCCCCGAGCCGGCGGTTCGTGGACCCCCGGCAAGGTCGCCGAGATGCTGGGCGTCTCGCCGGTCACGCTCCGGACCTGGGATTCGCGTTACGGGGTCGGCCCCACCCTTCGTGCAGGCGGGCGTCATCGCCGTTACTCGGACGCGGATGTTCGCAGGTTGCAGCATATGCAGCGGCTGATCGACCGGGGAATTCCCGCCCGCGAGGCGGCCGCGGCGGCGTTCTCCGGTATCGGTGAGACGGTCCCGGTCGTACCCGTCGACAGGCTGGTCGACGAACTCGAGCAGGCCGCGGAAGACCTCGAGTTCGCTTCCATCGCGGCGTTGCTGGACGAGACCCTCGACGCGGTCGGCGCGGCGGCGACGTGGGCCGACGTGTTGCTGCCGATCCTGCGTGGCCTCGGAGGCCGCTGGTCCCGGGGTGACGTGTGTTTCGAGTCGGAATGGGCGCTCACCACCGAGGTTTCCCTGGCACTGCAACGCTACGTCGCCCGATTCACCACCGCGCCGTCTGAACGCGGAGTACTCATCGCCTGTTGCCCGGAGGAGCGGCACAGCCTGCCGGTCGAGGTTCTCCGGGCGTCCCTGGCGGAGATCGGTGTCCCCGCCGTCTACCTCGGTCAAATGGTGCCCGCGGAGACCTTGGCCGGTCTGGCGTCCAGAATGGATCCGGTGCTGGTGGTCCTGTGGTCGATGTCCGCCAGTACCGTCGACGTCCTGCTGTGTGAGCGTCTGCAGCGGCAGGGGTCCGAGGTCGTAGTCGCCGGTCCCGGCTGGGAGGGCCTCAACGTTCGTGGCGCGCCCTGGGTCAACGATCTGACCACCGCGCTGGAGGTCGCCGCCGCCCGCTTCAAAGCCTAAACCGTTGCGAGATCGCTTCAAGTGCCTGAGGATTGCTGGGTATGGATCGTTCCGGCAGAGGACGCGCGGCAGGAGGGTTTCCGGTGGATCTCAGGCGGCAGGTGGTCGAGCGCTGGCCGGCGAAGTGGCCGGTCCAGCCGTTCCGGGAACCGGCTTGGGCCCGGCAGGAACCGACCTACCGCGAATGCCGCCCCGCGCTGATCGACGCCGCGGTCAAACGCGCCGACGCCCGTCCGGCGGGCAACTGGTTCGTCGTCGCGGCCAGTCGTGAGATCGGCGCGGATCAGCCACTGGGTCTGCGCGCCGGTGGCCGGGAACTGGTGGCCTGGCGTGGTCCGGATGGTGACCTGGTCATCGGCCCGGGTGCCTGCCCGCATCTCGGTGCTCCGCTCGACCAGGCTCGTGTCCATTGTGGAGAGTTGGTCTGCCGGTGGCACGGATTGCGGATCGGGCCCGAGCGGCCGGGCTGGTCACGGCTGCCGTCCCATGACGACGGAGTGCTCGCCTGGGTTCGCCTCGACCGCTTCGGTGGTGAAAGCCCCACGGAGCGGCCGATCGTGCCCGTCCGTCCGCGAGGCGACGTCACCATCGACGCGGTCGCGACGCTGACCGGGACCTGCGAACCGGTGGACGTTGTCGCGAACCGGCTCGATCCTTGGCACGGAGCGTGGTTCCATCCGTACTCGTTCACCCGGCTGAAGGTCCTGTCGGCTCCACAAGGGAACGACGTCACCGGCGCCGAGGACAAGTTCGTCGTCGAAGTGACCTTCCGGCTCGCCGGGAAACTGGGCGTGCCGGTGATCGCCGAGTTCACCTGCCCCGAGCCGCGCACGGTGCTGATGACCATCGTCGACGGCGAAGGCGCGGGCAGCGTGGTCGAAACCCATGCCACGCCGCTCGGGAACGGCCCCGACGGACGACCGCGTACCGCCGTGATCGAGGCGACGATAGCCACGTCCGACCGGCCCGGTTTCGCCAAGGCCGCCCGGATCGCACCGGCTCTGCGGCCCCTGATGCGCCGTGCGTCCGCGCGTCTCTGGCGGGACGACCTCGCCTACGCCGAGCGGCGCTATGCCTTGCGAGCGGGAGACGTCGCCGATGGCCGGGCATGAACCGACGTCGTGATCGTGGGTGCGGGCAGATGCTGGGCGCGGTGCAGAAACCGCTGCTCAAACTGCGGCATGTCGATGGGTGACGAGAACCTGTGGCACGTGGTGGACGCTCCGGCGGTGGGCGTCGAGCCGTTTCCGGTCCCGGTAGTGTGCCGGTACTGATGCGCCTCTGTGAAAAACTCTTGGGGTACACGATGAGCATGGATGAGGATGCCCGTGTGGCCGCGTCGGTGGACAAGGTCTCGGTGGGGCGGGTGTATGACTATCTGCTGGGCGGGTCGCACAACTTTGCCGTCGATCAGGCGTTCGCCGAGCAGCAGCTTGCGGTGCTGCCGGAGATCCGGGATTTCGCCCGTGCGAATCGGGCGTTCCTCGGCCGGGCTGTCCGTTTCATGGTCGGGCAGGGCATCCGGCAGTTCGTGGACATTGGCTCCGGATTGCCGACGCAGGGCAATGTGCACGAGGTCGCCGATGAGGTGGCACCGGGTGAATGCCGGGTGGTCTACATCGACAACGAGCCGATTGCCCGGGCGCACGCGCAGATCCTGCTGGAGCAGACTGCGGACCCGAACCGGCATGCCGCGCTGGACGCCGATTTCTTCGACCGGCGTCTGCTGTGGGATCGGGTGCTCGACACGGGCCTGATCGACCGGACGCGGCCGATCGGGCTGCTGCTGGTGGCCCTGTTGCATTTCATGCCGGACGGGCAGAATCCGCACGCCGCGCTCGGGTTCCACCGCGCGATGCTGCCGCCGGGCAGTTTCCTGGCGGTGTCGCATATTCATGTCGCGCCGGAGGATGTCGAGACGCAGAACGCGGGCAAGAAGGTGGCGCAGGAGTACGGGCGCCGGACCAATCACACGGCGATCATGCGGTCGCGTGAGCAGATCGCCGAGTTCTTCGGAGACTTGGAGCTGGTCGAGCCCGGCCTGGTGTGGCTACCTCAATGGCACCCCGACATCGCGTGCGCCGGCAAGGACGCCGCCCGGTCGCGTGGTCTGGCCGGCGTCGCGCGCACCCACTGAAAGTCCGAGACCGACCTGAATTGGTTCAGCTGTCCCTACCGATGAGCTCGTACGCGATGTAGCTTTCTCAAGCGCCGAGGTGGTGTTGGCGGGATCGATGGCTGTTCCCGATGGCGGTGTTCCGGCTCCGGGGGTGGTCATGGTAGGTGGGTCCGGACCGTCGGACCGGAACAACGACACTCACTTTCCCCCGATCCGCCGACACCTCGTGGAAGCCGGGATCGCTGTGCTGTCATACGACAAGCGCGGTGTTGACGCGTCCTCCGGTGACTGGCGCGAAGCGACCATCGACGACTTGGCGGTCGACGCCGTCGCCGCCCTGGACTTCCTCCGTGCGCAACCCGGAGTGCAAGCCGAAACCACAGGACTGTTCGGGCACAGCGAAGGCGGCTGGGTCGTCCTGTGCGCCGCGGCCCGAGAGGATGTTCCCTGGGTGGTCACCAACGGCTGCCCCGGCATGACACCCGCTGCTCAGGACCGGTACGCACTGGCTAACGCCCTCCGGCAGACAGTCGGCGTCACGTCCGACGACGTCGATACTGCTCTGGCCGCGTACGACCGTCTTGTCGGCGCCGGTCGGCACGGTGCCGACTTCGCCGAAGCAACGAGACTGGTCCGGTCCGCGCCGATCTCTGCTGCTGTCAATGATCTGTTCAGCGAGTACTGGGCCGAGATGGACGAGAGTCTCTGGGAGTTCACCAAGCGCAAGCAAGACCACGATCCGATCCCGAACGCGCTGCGCCTGCACTGTCCGCACCTGGCGATCTTCGGTGGCGCCGATGAACTGGTTCCGGTGGCCGACAGCATCTATCTGTTCTCCGCGGCCGGCTGCCATCCCGATCGCCATCCTCGGGCCACGCTGACCGTTGAGGTGTTTCCCCACGCCAACCACCGCGTTCAGGTAGACGGCGGCACCGGTCTGGCGTCCGGCTACCTCGAAACCCTGACCCGGTGGATCACAGAGCGGACTTGACATCGATTCGCCCAGCCGACGCACGCCCATCGGCAGAAGCGGACGGGCAAGCGATTGCATGGGTCAGCCGTCTGAGCTTGACCTTCCCACTTCGGGGCGGAAACTCGGCATACCCAGGGCTGTGGTGTATTGGGTGGCCAACGCCTGCATAGCCTCGAGCTTCTGTGTTGCGGCGGCCAGGGTGGTCTCGATCGCGGCGACCTCACCGAACCAGTCCTGCTCCTTCGCCTCATCAAGTCGGTCGGCTCACACCCCGGTGAGATCCACAGGCAGGCTCAGCATCTCCCAGCTGGCCCTCGAAGCAGGCGTCAAACGCTGGTATCTCACCCACCAGCACCTAGACCTCAAGGACCTGTTCCAAGCTCGTGTGAAGGCAGCGGACAACACCCCGGCCGCGTTCGAGAAGCGACTCGGCGACTACGAGTTGCTCAAGAAGAAGCACGCGGAGCTGCTGACCTACACCGCAGGACTTGAGGAACGCCTCGCAATCTACGCCGCGTCGCTCAACCTGCTGAGTCTGGAGAACGCTGCCTTGGCCGAACAGAGCAAAACCGCCGCCCGCGTTACTCCCATCCGGCCTCGGTCACCGCGCCTGAATACTGAGGGACTGGCCTTGTCAGCCGGAGTGGCGGACGTGACGTGATCATTCCTTCCGGACTAGGAGCGGGGCGCAACGCACTCGATGCGACATGAGCGGATGGGGCGCGGGCGAAGCTAGGGCTGGCGCAGCGGCTGCCGGCGGCGGCGGTGCTGTCCGATGTCGACGTTGTCGTCCACATCGGACACGTGATTGTCGGGCAGTACGTGGCCGAGAAGCTCAGTGTTCCCGCCGTGCCCGCGCTCCCGGGTGCCGATGTATGTGTCGGCGAGCGAGTTCTCCGGCCCGGCCAGGATGTTCCGCAAACGCTGCCGCGCTGGCTCAACCGGGCCACGTTCGCGGGTATGCGGAGGCCGGCGCTGCTGTTCGGGCGGGAGGTCGACCAGTTGCGCACTGGGCTCACCGGTCGAACCGCCCTGACCTTGTGGGTGGCGGGACCGAAGGGCCCGGAGGTTGCTTCAGGAGGTGGATAGCTCGCCGGGTGAGGTGCCGAAGAGCCAACGGTTTCCTTCGGGGTCTTGGAGTTCGCAGTCGCGGGTCCCGTGAGGCGTGTCGTAGGGCTCGCGGACCACGTCGGCTCCGGCGGCGACGGCGCGGGCGAAGAGCGCGTCGGGGTCGGGTTCGACGACGTAGCACCGAACCGGCGCCACGGGCATCCGCTGTCGTGGATCGACGTAGTCGTTGCCGTCCAAGCCCAGCATGATGCCGCCGCCGCGAGGGCCGGCGAGTTCGGCGTGAACGAGTTGCCCGGTGTGGTCGGGATAGGCGACCCTGACCTTGAAACCGAATGCCGTTTCGTAGAAGTCGATCAAAGTGCGAAGGTCACGGCATCGCAGGGTGGGCCAGATTTGAGGGCCGGCCGGGGTGAGCCCGGCCGTGTTGCTTGTCGTCATGAGGACCAGACGGTAGGAGGCGACCCCGCTGCGGGGGAAGACCTGGGCCTGGTGGCAACCATCACAGAAACTCGCTAAGCTAGTTAGTGACTTATCTAGTAGTCTACTGGCCATGACTTCCTCTGCTCGCGGCTCTCGTCGCGCCGACACGACGCCCGCCGCCGGGCCGGACCATCTGCCTGGTCGGCGGACGGTCGAGTCCCCTGGCGTGGGCAACGCGGTGATGGAACGCCTGCAAGAGGTGGGGACGTTGACGCGGGTGATCGAGCAGCGCCTAAGCGGGGCTCTGGGGATCAACGCCACGGATCTGGCGGCAATGGAGCACCTCACCACCGACGGCCCGTTGACCGCCAAGGAGCTCGCGGACAGGCTGCGGGTCTCGACCGCGGCGAGCACGCACGTCGTGGACCGGCTGGAGAAGGCCGGGCACATCGTCCGCCGTCCGCATCCCACCGATCGCCGCAAGGTGATGGTCGAGCCGGTCGCGGAGTCGGCGGACCGGCTCTTCGGTCACTTGCGTCCGCTGCTGCGCGGCGTGGAGGGCCTCGTCGAAGCGCTGGCCCCCCGCGACCGGGATGTCGTGGAGGCCTTCTTGACCGGAGTCGTGCAGATCTACACGGACACAGCGGACTCCTTCCCCAAGCGCTGACTTTTCTCGCCGCGGCAGGCAAGCCGCCACACATGCCCACCGGGGGCGTTCGTTCCGCGCGGATGTCCTCCGGCGTACGAACGCGCCTGGAAACGGGCGCTACCACCAGAATCTGGAGAAAATCATGTCTATACCCGAGAAGAAGATATCGCCGCGGGCGGTGTGGTGGCTGCTGGCCACCGTGCTTGTCGTCGAGTTGATGGATCTGATCGACTCGACGATCGTCAACGTGGCGGGCCCGTCGCTCGAGCGGTCCCTGGGTTCGAGTCCGGTCGGCTTGCAGTGGGTGATCGGCGGCTACGCCCTGACGCTCGGCGCGGGCCTCGTGCTGGGCGGGCGGCTCGGTGACCGCTTCGGCCGCCGTCCGATGTTCCTGTTCGGGCTCGTGGCCTTCACCCTCGCGTCGCTGCTGTGTGCGGTCGCGCCGAGTGTCGGACTGTTGATCGCCTTCCGCCTGGTCCAGGGCGTGGCGGGGGCGATGATGCTGCCGCAGGGCCTCGGCATCCTGCGCGACAACCTGACGCCCCGTGATCTCACCAAGGCCCTCGCGATCTTCGGGCCGGTGCTGGGACTCGGCGGTGTGCTGGGCCCGGTATTGGGTGGTGCGCTGGTCGACTGGGATGTGTTCGGCCTCGGCTGGCGGCTGGTGTTCCTGGTCAACGTCCCGGTCGGTCTCGTCGCACTGGTGTTGGCCTGGCGGCTGGTGCCCCGCGGCGCCGGGGTCCGGACTCTGCGCGTGGACATCGTCGGCGCGGTGCTCGTCGCCGCCGCGTCCGCGCTGCTGGTCCTGCCGCTCAACGAGGGGCAGGCCGCGGGATGGCCGTTGTGGACTTGGCTTTCGCTGTCCGCCGCCGCGCTCGGCTACGTCGGATTCGCGCTGTGGCAGCGCCGTGTCGTGCGCCTGGACCGCGACCCGCTGGTCACCCCGGCCCTGTTCGGCAAACCCGCGTTCACCGTCGGGCTGGCCGCGGTCGCGCTGTTCTTCGGCGGCCTGATCGGCACCCAGCTGGTGCTGACGTTCTTCCTGCAGATGGGCCAGGGTTTCACCGCAGGGGAGGCCGGGCTGGGCAATCTGCCGGTCGCGCTGGGCACCGCCGTCGGCGGCGGGATCAGCGGGGGATTGCTCGCCGCCAAACTCGGCAGGGCCGTCCTGCAAGCCGGGGCCATCGTCCAGTTCGCGGGTGTCGCCTGGCTGTGGATCGCTCTGGCCGACACCACCGGTTTCACGATCTGGCAGATCGTGCCCGGCAGCGTCGTCGCCGGCATCGGTGCGGGCATCGTGATCGCCGCGGTGTTCAACACCGTGCTCGGCGCCGTCGACGACGACGAGGTCGGCTCCGCCTCCGGCGTCCTGTCCGCGGTCCAGGCGATCGGCGGCTCGGTCGGTGTCGCGGTGTTCAGCACCGTGTTCTTCGCCGACGTCACCCAGCCCACCGAGAGCTTCCGTGACGCCCTCGTGGTCCAGGCGATCGTCATCGGACTGTTCCTGCTCATCTCACCGCTGTTCCCCCGTCGCGCCCGCCCCGACGACGCGGACCTCGCCGCCGATACCGACGCCACGACACCGGCGGACATCGTGGACGCGGACACCACGGTGGCGAGCGCCGCGCCCGCCTCCCGGACCGCAGACGGCTCCCGCTGATCATGGGCACCGCGCCCGGTGCCCATGATCAGGCACCCCAGCATCCCGCTCCGTAAGGAGGACACCCATGTCCCGCACCATCTTGATCTCCGGCGCCAGCATCGCCGGGCCCGCGCTCGCCTACTGGCTCCACCAGCACGGCATGACCGCGACCGTGATCGAACGCGCGCCGGAACTACGCCCTGGCGGGCAGACCGTCGACCTGCGCGGCGCCGGCCGCACCGTCATCGAACGGATGGGCCTCGAACAGGCCGCCCGCGACCGCATCACCCATGAGGAGGGAATGCACTTTGTCGACGCCCGCAACCGGATCCGAGCGTCGTTCGGCACCGATTCCCTTGATGGCGACGGGTTCGTCACCGAACTGGAACTCCTGCGCGGTGAACTCGCCAGCCTGCTTCACCAGCACACCCGCGACGACATCGACTACGTCTTCGGCAACGAGATCACCGGGCTGACCGACACCGGCGACGGCGTGGACGTCACCTTCCGCAACGGCGCGGACCGGCGATTCGACCTCGTCGTCCTCGCCGACGGCCTCCGATCCCGCACCCGCGACCTCGTCTTCGCCGACATCGCCCGCACCCGCTCGTTCGGTCTCTACACCGCCTACTTCACCATTCCCCGCGCCGAGTCCGACGGCCGCTGGGCCCGCTGGTACAACGCCCCCGGCCGCCGCGTCGTCCTCCTGCGCCCCGACAACCAAGGCACCACCCGCGCCTCACTGTCCTTCCTGTACCCGCAACCCGGACTCGAACGGCTGCAAGCCCCCGCACAACAGGACTTCCTGCGCCGCCACTACGCCGACGCCGGCTGGGAAACCCCACGCGTCCTCGACACCATGGCCGACTCACCGGACTTCTACTTCGAATCCATCGGCCAGATGCACCTCAAGCACTGGTCACGCGGCCGGATCGCGGCCGTCGGCGACGCCGCCTACTGCGCCTCCCCGCTCAGCGGCATGGGCACCAGCCTCGCCCTCGTCGGCGCCTACGTCCTCGCCGGCGAACTCAGCCGACACACCGACCACCACGACGCCTTCCACGCCTACGAAACCATCATGCGGCCCTACGTCGCACAAGCACAGAAAGTCCCATGGATCGCGCCCCGCCTGGCCTCCCCGAAAACCCACACCGGCATCCGCCTCCTCAACACCATCGCAAGCCTCGCCACCAACCCCAAAATCAGCCGCCTCGCCACCCGATTCACCAACCCACCCTCAGACGCCATCGACCTTCCTACCTACCCCTGAGTTGCCCCGCGCTTTCCGGACAGTCGGCCCACTAAGGTGGGAGAGACTGGATCGGAGAATTGAGTGTCTCAGCGTCGGCGGAAGTTTTCGCCTGAGTTCAAGGACGAGGCCGTGAAGATGGTTCTGGACGGGTCCAGGCCAATTGCCCAGGTTGAGCTTCCCCCCGTAGCGTGGAGGACTCCACTATGCTGCTTGCTGTTCGGGGTTGGTGGCGGTGTTTTCGTAGTCGATCGGGGATATCAGTCCA